>NZ_JAUPWM010000049.1:0-50975 GCF_032436795.1 Streptomyces sp. P9(2023) | reverse complement strand
CGCGGCGCTTCTTCCCGTCCAGCTCGTCCCACCACTCGTCCGACTGCGGATCCCCGGACGGGTCGTCCCACCAGCGGTCCTCCGGGCCCCGCCGGTTCGCGATCATCGCGGCGACCGGCGGGATGACCATGGCGACGACGCACATCCCGATGGCCACGGGCATCGAGAACAACCGCACGACGGCCCAGGCCCCGACGAAGAGCGCAATGCAGGCGCCCATCATCCAGAAGTAGACGTGCCGCCGACGCGCGTACATACGTCCAGCGTAGGCCCGCCCGGCGCCAAGTCCAGCCGGGCTTCGTCGCTTCTGGATCAGTCGGTCCGCAGCGGGCGCACCATCACCGCGTACATGGGTGAGTCGTCGGAGGGCTTGGCCTCGTCCTGCTTCACGTAGCCCCACTTCTCGTACAGGGCCTGCACCCTGGAGTGGGTGGAGTCGACGAGGAGCGTCACGAAGTCGACGTCGGCCGATTGAACCAGCGCGTCATGGATATGCCGTGCCCGGCCGGTGCCCTGCCACTGGGGCACCACCATCAGCTCGGACAGGGCGAAGATCCGCCCGCGCACGCCCCCGGGCCGATCCGTTCCCTTCCACCAGCCGCCCGGTTTGAACTTCGAACCGTACGCGTACCCGACCGGCCCACCGCTCTCCCACCCGGAAACGCACCGCCAGTCCTCACGCCCTGACCACAGGTCGACGAAGTACGAGAACCTCTCCCGCGAGTGGAATGGATCGGGATCATCCGCGTACACCTCATCGTGTATGTCCAGGAGCAGGGAACGGACATCCCGTGCGTCACCGTGCGTGTACCACTTCAGGTCCATCGGCGTGACTCCTCGATCCAGCTCACAACCTCGGGCGCCTTCGTGCCCGTGGCCTCGATGACTTGGCGCGTTCTGGCAAGCGTGTTCGTCGCGCGCTGGGACCCCGACGCCGGCAGCAGCATTTCGTAAGCCTGCCGTCCGGTTGCGCACGCCAGTGCCACCTCCCCCTGCCTTGCCTGGCACAGCGACAGGTGCGCCGTGTAGAGCGCCGTATCGCGGACCATGTCGCCGGGAATGGCGGCGAGGGTACGGTGAAGGCAGGACTCGGCCCGCTCGTGCTCCCCGAGCGCCGTCCAGACGTACGACGACAGGGCGTCGAACTCGGCCCGGCCGTAGAACGCGATCCACGCCGGCGGCCGCTCACCTCGGGTCCGTCCGAAAGCCCTCTCCGCGAGGTTCAAGGCCCGCAGCGACTCCACGGGCTGGCGCAGCCTGGCCGAGGCGTTGGCGTGCCGCATGTGCCCCAGCGATGCGTACAACGGGTCACGCCGTGCCACCGACGAGCGCTTCATCACCTCCGCACCGGCCGCCGCCTCGGCATGGTTCTCCCGCTGGCTGGAGGTGAGCATCAGATGATCCCAGACCCGGTACATGGTCTCGCTGTCGCGCGCGAGGCCGGCGAGGGTGAGAGCCGTATCCAGGTGGGCGCGGGCGCGCTGCGGCGCGCTCGCGTCAATGGCGGCGAAGGCCGCCAGGCACGTGACGTCGGATGCGAGCCTGTACATCTGACGCCGAACGCGGTCCGAGGCGCCGCCGGCGGCGAGCGAGGACTGGATGCGAGCCGCGAGCTCGACGGCCTTGTTCTCGGTCCGCCGCGCTCCGCCGCGTCGGTCATCGCGCAGCAGTTCGGTGTACTCCCGGTGAAACCGGTCGACATCGGGCTGTCCCAGCTGCGAGCGGCCGGCCGGGGTGGCAGCGGCGACGGCAGTCCCGGTCGCTGCGACAAGGAAGGTACGGCGGTGCACTGGGCCCTCCGCTTGTGCGGCAGTACGTGGTGGGTCGAACCCTAAAGCCGACACGGGGCAACCGAACACCGCTTCCAACGCAGCGCAGGTGCGACCGATCGGCCTGCGGGTGCTCCCGTTGAGCAGATTCCGCACCGTCCGCGCGGACACATCACCCGGCTTACCCCCGAGCGCTTCGAGGGCGACATTCATCTGACGTGCTAATTCGTCCTGTGTGAGGCCGAGTTCGCCCATCCGGGCTTTGAGGATGACGTTCGCTCCCATGCCACGGAACGTAGCCAGGTCCGTACTGGCCGAACCAGCCGCCGGGTAATACGGACGCAAAGTCTTCCGGTTGGCTGCGAGCAGGTCGACGGCAACCCTTCCTGTCCGCCGCCGCCACAAGGTCGTTGACTTGTCATGCGCCCCCGGAGGGCGAAGGACCCCCCGGGCGGCTCCCGCCGATGCGCGGGCCGCGCCGTGCCCCGTCCGAACTGCGGCCCGCTATTGCCCCGTCCGAGAGGAGCGACCACGTGACAACCTCCGAACTGCCACGCAGGAACCCTGGTGCCAGCGGCCGTACGTACACGCCGCCGGAGCCCCGGCCGGGTGCGCCGAGCCGAGCTCTGCGGGTACGGGCGGCCAGCGGCTGGGAGAAGTTCATGCGCCGCAACGAGACCTGGCGGGAGACGAAGACGTGAACCCTGTCGGCCACGACGGATACGAGGAGCACCCGCTCCTGAACACAAGCGTCCGCGACGTCGCCTCGCGCGGGGAGGGTGTTCTCGTCGCCGTCACGCACGAGCTCCACAGCCACGGCACGGTCCGGGTCGCGCACATCCGGCCCGAGAGTGGCGTCGAGTGGACGACCTCAGCCGACAACATCCAGACCGCTCACCTCTGAGCCGGTGTCCACGGATCGCCTTCCGCACTCCACCGGCGCGGACGGAGAAGACCGAAGGGCCGCACCTCAAGTTCCGAGCGGCGTCCAACCCCCAGAAAAGGTGCGGCCCTTCGGCCGGTAGGCGGGGCTTCACGCTGCGCCGGACTCCGGCGGCCGGAGGCCGGCGCAGCGGCGCGAAGCCCGTGAGGCGCCCCCGCGCCGAGCGGTGCGAGGGGCGCGTCGGGAAATCAGACCGCGATCGCGACCTCCGCGAGGCCGCCCTTCTGGGCCACGACCTGGCGGTCGGCGGTGCCGCCGGGGACCAGGGCGCGGACGGTCCACGTGCCCTCGGCCGCGTAGAAGCGGAACTGGCCGGTGGCGGAGGTCGGGACCTCGGCCGTGAACTCGCCGGTCGAGTCCAGGAGGCGTACGTAACCGGTGACGGGCTCGCCGTCCTTGGTCACGAAGCCCTGGATGGTGGTCTCACCGGGCTTGATCGTCGAGGCGTCGGGGCCGCCGGGCTGGGCTCCACACATGTCTTGAGTCCTTACGTCCGTTTGCGTCCGGGTGGTCTTACTTGTTGGCGCCGAGCTCGATCGGCACACCCACGAGGGAGCCGTACTCGGTCCACGAGCCGTCGTAGTTCTTGACGTTCTCGACGCCGAGCAGCTCGTGCAGCACGAACCAGGTCAGCGCGGAGCGCTCACCGATACGGCAGTACGCGATGGTGTCCTTCGCCAGGTCGACCTGCTCGTCCTCGTAGAGGGCCTTGAGCTCGTCGTCCGACTTGAAGGTGCCGTCGTCGTTGGCGTTCTTCGACCACGGGATGTTGCGGGCGCTCGGCACGTGGCCGGGGCGCTGCGACTGCTCCTGCGGGAGGTGCGCCGGGGCCAGCAGCTTGCCGCTGAACTCGTCGGGCGAACGGACGTCCACCAGGTTCTGGGCGCCGATCGCGGCCACGACATCGTCGCGGAACGCGCGGATGGAGGAGTCCTGGGCCTTGGCCTTGTACTCGGTGGCCGGGCGGGCCGGAACCTCGGCGACGAGGTCGCGGGAGTCGAGCTCCCACTTCTTGCGGCCGCCGTCGAGGAGCTTCACGTCCTGGTGGCCGTAGAGCTTGAAGTACCAATAGGCGTAGGAGGCGAACCAGTTGTTGTTGCCGCCGTAGAGGACGACCGTGGTGTCGTTCGCGATGCCCTTCGCCGAGAGGAGCTTCTCGAAGCCCTCCTGGTCGATGAAGTCGCGGCGGACCGGGTCCTGCAGGTCCTTGGTCCAGTCGATCCGGATCGCGTTGCGGATGTGGTTCTTCTCGTACGCCGAGGTGTCCTCGTCGACCTCGACGACGGCCACCTGCGGGTTGTCGAGGTTCGCCTCGACCCAGTCTGCGTCGACCAGGACGTCGCTGCGGCTCATGTGTTTCTCCTCCGGGGCAGTGTTCGGCGGTGTGATGCGGTGCTGCGGGTGTCGCACGGGGTGGTGCGGGTACGCGTCGGTGCGTGGTGCGTACGGCTACACAGGGTGGCCCCGACCGGAGGTCGAAGGGCCTGAGGAATACGGGACTCGGACGTCCCGCTCAGACGGAGCGACAGAGCATGGCGGCGATGCGGCACAGGTCTACTGCCCGCCGCTTCGTGAGATCCGCCTGTCGCTTCATGCCCACGATCGTAGGGACGGACAGGTGGCCGTGTCACCGGTGTGTCGTATTTTGAGACGCGATCGTCCGAGATGTGGGACGGGGTCGAGGGTGAAGGGGGTGGCGAGGGTGTTGTGGATGGGTGGTGGCGTGGTGTTTCTACGGGTCGGACGCGGGTGTCTCACCATGTGGCCGTACAGGTGTCCAGGCGACGTCGTCGGCCTCCCGCCCGCCCCACAGTGGTCCGCGCCGCCTCCAGGCTCCCGCCGTACGGGGCCCGCACGCCTCGGGGCTCCCGCCGTACGCGGCCCACGCGCCTCCGGGCTCCCGGCCGTACGGGTGCCACCGGTGCCGTCAGCCCCCAGGGACGCCCGTGCCCGTCCGTGCCCGACCGAGCCCGTCAAGCCCGCCCGGGCCCGTCCCTGCCCGTCAGCCCGCCAGGGCCACGTCCGTGCCCGTTACCGCGATCGCCACGCCGTCCTCGCGGGCCTCGACCTTCTGTAGCTCCAGGCCGGGCGGCAGGCCGCCGATCTCGCGGTCGAAGTCGGTCCGCCGGCGGATCAGGGACTCCAGGCCCGGGATCCCCTCGCCCGGCACCGCGTCGGCCCGGACCCTGATCGTGTCGCCGTCGACCAGCGTCACCGACGAGACCACGCTGCGCGTCACCGTGCGGCCGAGGATCTCGATCCCGCCGGTGACCTTCACCTTGCCGTCGCCGCCGTAGGCGATCTTCACGTCACGGTCCGCGGCCGCCGTCAGGTCCGCGTACGAGATCAGCGCCGTCCCCGTCGCCGAGCGGGCCCGGGCGCTCGTGAACGCGTCGTTCACCGTCACGTCCCGCAGCGCCGCGGACATCTCGCTGATCCGGATCTTCCGGTCGCCCGCCGTGGCCTCGACGCCGGTCAGCACCACCTCGACCTCGTCGAGCCGCTTGCCCATGACCTGGGTCAGGAAGGGGAAACCCTTGATGTCGACGTCCGTCGAGGCGGCCCGCGCGGGGCCAAGGCGCACCCGGTCGGCGGCCTCGGACTCGGCGTACGAGACGGCGAGCCGGTCCACGCCCACGAAGATCCCGCCGAGCACGACGGCCACAATCAGCAATACGCGCAGTGCTCGCACGGTCTGCTCGCCCCCCAACAAGAATGACTCCGGCCCCCCGACACGAAGATCGACGTGTCCTGGGGCCGGATGGTTCCCGAGCGCCTGTTCCAAGGGGCGAAGGCCCGTCAGGCGAGCGCCCGCCCCAGGAGGTAGACGGCCGGGGCGGCGAGGGTCAACGGGAGGGCCACACCGGCGGTCATGTGCACGAAGCGCGACGGGTAGTCGTAGCTCGCGGCCCGCAGGCCGACCAGCGCGCCCACCCCGGCCCCGAGGCCGAGCAGGGCCCCGGAGGAGCCCAGGTCGGTGAGGGCGCCGGCCGCGATCCCGGCGCCCGCGGCGGCGAGAAGGGCCACGACGACCGAGGCCGGGCCCGGCAGCGGCAGTGCGCGTGCGACGACGGCCGCGGCGACCGCGAGGCCGCCGACGACCACGGCGTCCGGCGCGGCGCCGAGGTGGCCCGCCGCGACGATCGTCAGCGCGGCCGAGGTGACCGTCGCCATCAGCCCGTACATCCGCTCGTCGGGATCCGCGTGGCTGCGCAGCTGGAGGACGAGCGTGAGCAGCACCCAGACGCCGAGCGTGCCCATGATCGCGGCGGGCGCGTTCTCCCGGCCGGCCGCGAGCAGCGCGACGTCGGCGGCCAGGCCGCCGGCGAAGGCCAGGGCGATGCCCTGCCGAGCCGGCCACATGCCGTTGAGCCGGAACCAGCCGGCGGCGGTGACGGCCTGGAGCAGCACGAGCGGGACGAGCAGCCCGTACGGACCGAGGGCCGCGCCCCCGGCGAGCAGGACACCGAGAGCGGCGGTGAGCGCGGCCGGCTGGAGCCCGGGCGCGATGATCGGCGACCGGCCCTCCGCCCGCGCCCGCTGGGCGTCCGTCAGTCGCGTGTGACCGGAGGTGGTGGGCGACGTCCACTCGGGCCCGGCGGGCGCCGCCACCGGGGCCGCGGGGGTCTCGTACGCCTCCGGCGGCAGCGGATACGCCGGCTGCGGCGGCAGGTACGCCGCGTCCGCCGCGAGCGGCTGGGGCTGAGCCTGGACCACCGGCTGGTACTGCGTGTCCCAGGTCTGGCCCTCCCACGTCTGCGTGACGTGAGGGTCCTCGTACCCGTACGACTGCTGCCCCTGCGCCTGCCCCTGCCCGTACTGCTGCTGGTGCTGCCGCTGGTGCTGCCCGGCGTACGGGTCGTACGGGCCCTGCTGCTCGTACGGCTGTTGCTGATCGCTGCTCATGCTGTGCGGTTCACCCTCCTGCGAACGGCGGGAGCACCTCGACCGTGCCGCCCTCGGCAAGGCGTACGGTCTCATGCGCGCGGGTCCCGACGGGGTCACCGTCGATGAGGAACGAACACCGCTGGAGTACGCGGACCAGCTCGCCCGGGTGCTTCGCGCGGGCGGCGTCCAGCGCCTCGGCCAGGTTCTCGGCGGTGTACGGCTCCTCGGCGACACCGGCGGCGGCCTTGGCCGCGGCCCAGTAGCGGATGGTTCCCGCTGCCATAGCGGCGCTCCCTTCGTTCGTGTGCGCGCCGCTGTCCATCATGGGCTATCCGCGCGTGAGCCAGTCGCCCAGACGGCGCAGCAGCTCCTCGCCCGCCGCGTTCTCGGCGTGCCCCATGCCGCGCTCCAGCCACAGCTCGCAGCCGGCCGCCGCGGCCAGCATCCGCGGGTGGTCGAGCGGGAAGTACGGGTCGCGGTCACCGTGCACGATCAGCAGCGGGGTCGGCGCGATCAGCGGGGCCGCCTCGACCGGCGACAGCGGTACGGGGTCCCAGTCCCGGTTGTCGATGCGCGTCCGCAGGCCGTAGCGGCCGACCAGGCGGCCCATCGGGCGGGTGATCACCCAGTGGACGCGGCGCATCGGGGGCGTACCGCGGTAGTACCAGCGCGCCGGGGCGCTCACCGCCGCGACGGCGTCCGCGTGACCGCCGGTGTCCCGCTCCAGGGCCGCGTGGCGCAGGACGATCGAGCCGCCCATGGAGAAGCCGACCGTCGCCACGCGCGCGTGGCCGAGCTCACGGGCCCAGCGCACCGCCGCCGCGAGGTCGAGGACCTCCCGGTCGCCGACGGTGGAGCGGCCACCCGATCGGCCGTGTCCCCGGAAGGAGAAGGTGACGACGGCGGCGTGTGCGGAGAGTGTGCGGGCGGCGCGGCGCACGGCGGGCCGGTCGGCCGACCCGGTGAACCCGTGGGCCAGGACGACGGCCGTATCGGTGACCCCGCGCGTACAGGGTTCGTAAACAGCTTCGATACGGACACCGTCGTCGGTGACCAAAGTGGCACGCTGGGAGCCGGAAGTGATCGAGGAGACATCCACGATGTGAAATCGGCCCTCTGCCTCGGAACTCATGTGAGCTATTCTGCTTGGCAGAGGATCCGGGCGATGCAGCCCCCGGGTCCTTTTGCGTTTCCGGACCGTTGTTACGGACGGATGAACAAAAGCTCTCAGGGCGCGAGAGCCGGTAGTGAGACCGAGCAGTGAGCAAGTGCCGCAGTAGTCCTCGCAGGGACCGAGGAGGAACCGACGTCATGGACGAGCGAACCGAGCACGACCGACCGACGACCCAGGCGGCCCAGCCGACCCAGTCGACTCAGCCGATCCAGTCGACCCCGTGGGCGGCAGGTGGGGTGCGATGAGTTCTCTGCTGCTCCTCACCAACGCCCTCCAGCCGTCGACCGAGGTGCTCCCCGCACTCGGCCTGCTGCTGCACAACGTGCGGGTGGCCCCCGCCGAGGGCCCGGCCCTCGTGGACACCCCCGGCGCGGACGTCATCCTCGTCGACGGCCGGCGCGACCTCCCCCAGGTCCGCAGCCTCTGTCAGCTGCTGCGCTCCACCGGGCCCGGCTGCCCGCTGATCCTCGTCGTCACGGAGGGCGGCCTGGCGGCCGTCACCGCCGACTGGGGCATCGACGACGTACTGCTCGACACCGCAGGTCCCGCCGAGGTCGAGGCGCGGCTGCGGCTCGCCATGGGGCGGCAGCAGATCGTGTCCGACGACTCCCCCATGGAGATCCGCAACGGCGATCTCTCGGTGGACGAGGCGACGTACAGCGCCAAGCTGAAGGGCCGGGTCCTGGACCTGACCTTCAAGGAGTTCGAGCTCCTGAAGTACCTCGCGCAGCACCCGGGCCGGGTCTTCACCCGCGCCCAGCTCCTCCAGGAGGTCTGGGGGTACGACTACTTCGGTGGCACCCGTACGGTCGACGTCCACGTACGGCGACTTCGCGCCAAGCTCGGACCCGAGCACGAGTCGCTGATCGGCACCGTCCGTAACGTCGGCTACCGCTTCGTCACCCCCGAGAAGGTGGAGCGGGCGGCAGCGGAGGAGCGGGCGAAGGAAGAGGCCCGGGTCAAGGCCACCACGCGGGACATCACCCCCTCGGAGGACAGGAACGTGGCAGAGGCCACAGCGCGACCTGCCGGTAGGTAGGTCACCCCGCGTAGACTGCCGCGCGTGGCCAAGGTGACGCGGGATGACGTAGCGCGACTGGCGGGTACTTCGACCGCGGTCGTGAGTTACGTCATCAACAACGGACCCCGGCCGGTCGCCCCGGCCACGCGCGAGCGTGTCCTCGCCGCCATCAAGGAGCTGGGCTACCGCCCCGACCGGGTGGCCCAGGCGATGGCGTCCCGCCGTACGGATCTCATAGGCATGATCGTCCCGGACGCGCGCCAGCCGTTCTTCGGCGAGATGGCGCACGCTGTCGAACAGGCGGCCGCCGAGCGCGGCAAGATGGTCCTGGTCGGCAATTCGGACTACCGGGACGAGCGCGAGGTGCACTACCTCCGCGCCTTCCTCGGGATGCGGGTCTCCGGGCTGATCCTGGTCAGCCAGGGCATGAGCGAGCGGGCCGCGACCGAGATCGAGGCCTGGGACGCGCGCGTGGTGCTGCTGCACGAGCGGCCCGAGGCACTGGACGACGTGGCCGTCGTCACGGACGACATCGGCGGCGCGCAGCTCGCCACCCGGCACCTCCTGGAGCACGGGCACGACTATGTGGCGTGTCTCGGCGGCGTGCCGAACACCCCGGCGGTCGGCGACCCGGTCGCGGACCACGTGGAGGGCTGGCGGCGGGCGATGCTGGAGTCCGGGCGGTCGGTCGAGGGCCGGCTCTTCGAGGCTCCGTACAACCGCTACGACGCGTACCAGGTCGCCCTGAAGCTGCTCTCCGGCCCGGACAGGCCGCCGGCCATCTTCTGCTCCACCGACGACCAGGCCTTCGGCGTGCTGCGGGCGGCCCGCGAGCTGCGGATCGACGTGCCGACGGAGCTGGCGGTGGCGGGCTTCGACGACGTGAAGGAGGCGGCGCTGACGGACCCGCCGCTGACGACGATCTCCTCGGACCGCCCGGCGATGGCCCGGGCGGCGGTCGATCTCGTCCTGGACGACTCGCTGCGGGTGGCGGGGTCGAAGCGCGAGCGGGTGAAGCAGTTCCCGTCGGCGCTGGTGGTCCGCCGGTCCTGCGGCTGCCACGGCTAAGGCTTTATATAGGGCATACGGGCTTCTGTCGGGCTTCTCAGGTCGTCCTCAGCGTGCTCTCATCTACGGCTCCGAGAGTCGTAGCCATGACGGACTACCCGCAGCAGCCGCAGCAGCCGTACTACCCGCCGCAGCCCCCGCGTCCCCCGTACGACCCCACGCAGCCGGTCACGACCGACCCGGGTACGACGATCTGGCCGTCCGGCGGTCACGTACCTCCGACCCCCGTCGCTCCCCCGCCCGCGCCCCGTCGGCGAGCCAAGCGAGGGGTCGGTCTCCTCGCCGCCGTCGCGATCGCCGCGGCGGCGATCGGTGGCGGTACCGCCACGCTGCTGCAGCAGCAGCTCACGGACGAGGGCACCCCTACGGCTCGCGGCGTCAGCGGTACGAACGTCTCCACGAGCAGCAAGGGGACGGTCGCCGGGGTGGCCGAGGCGGTCTCGCCGTCGATCGTCGAAATCTCGGCGACCTCGAACTCCGGCAAGTCCACCGGTTCCGGTGTGATCATCACGGGCGACGGCGAGATCGTCACCAACAACCACGTGATCTCCGGGGCCTCCTCGATCAGCGTGCAGCTGTCGAACGGCAGGTCCTACGAGGCGAAGGTCGTCGGCACCGACCCCGACAAGGACCTCGCCCTGATCAAGCTGGAGGGCGCGTCCGGGCTGGAGGCGGCCACGCTCGGGAACTCCGACAACGTGAAGGTCGGCGACGAGGTCGTGGCGATCGGCTCCCCCGAGGGCCTGACCGGCACCGTCACCAGCGGCATCGTCTCCGCGCTCGACCGCGATGTGACGGTCGCCAAGGACGAGAGCCAGGGCGGCCAGGGCCAGGACCGGCAGCAGCCGCAGTACGACCCGCGGCAGGGCTGGCCCTTCGAGTTCGGTGGGCAGGAGTTCAACGGCGACACCGGCACGTCGAAGACGACGTACAAGGCGCTCCAGACGGACGCCTCGCTCAACCCGGGGAATTCCGGCGGCGCGCTGATCAATATGAACGGCGAGATCATCGGGATCAATTCGGCGATGTATTCGCCGAGTTCTTCGAACGGTTCTTCGGCCGGCAGCGTCGGCCTCGGATTCGCCATCCCGGTGAACACCCTCAAGGCCGATCTGGACAGCCTCCGGGACGGCGGTTCGAACTGAACGCGTGCGAGGCTGGGCCCATGACTGGCCCGGAGAACGCAGGCGACCGCATCCTCATCGTCGACGACGAGCCCGCCGTACGCGAGGCGCTGCGCCGCAGCCTCGCCTTCGAGGGGTACGGGACGGCGGAGGCCGTCGACGGGGTCGACGCGCTCGCCCGCGTGGAGTCGTACGCCCCCGATCTGGTCGTGCTCGACGTGCAGATGCCCCGGATGGACGGGCTGACGGCGGCGCGCCGGATCCGGGCGTCCGGCTCGACCGTGCCGATCCTGATGCTGACCGCGCGGGACACCGTCGGCGACCGGGTGACGGGGCTCGACGCGGGCGCCGACGACTATCTGGTGAAGCCGTTCGAGCTGGACGAGCTGTTCGCCCGGATCCGGGCGCTGCTGCGGCGCCGCTCGTACGCGAGCGCCGCCGGGGCGCCGGCCGAGGACGGTGACGTGCTGAGCTTCGGGGACCTGCGGATGGACCTGGCGACGCGCGAGGTGACGCGGGCCGGGCGGGCGGTGGAGCTGACGCGCACCGAGTTCACGCTGCTTGAGATGTTCCTGGCGCACCCGCGCCAGGTGCTGACCCGTGAGCAGATCCTGAAGGCGGTCTGGGGCTTCGACTTCGAGCCGAGCTCGAACTCGCTCGACGTGTACGTGATGTATCTGCGGCGGAAGACGGAGGCGGGCGGCGAACCCCGCCTGGTGCACACGGTGCGGGGCGTGGGGTACGTCCTGCGCGGCGGAGGTCCGGAGTGAGTGGTCCTGTCACCTGGTTCCGGTCGCGGCCGCTGCGGTCCCGGCTTGCACTGCTCACGGCGACGGCGGTCGCGGTGGCGGTCGCGGCGGTCTCGCTGGCCTGCTGGTTCGTGACGCGGGCGCAGCTGGAGGCGGAGCTGGACTCCTCGCTGCGCAGCAGCCGGCTGGACGCGCGGTCGGTGCAGGCGCTGCTCGCGACGTGCCAGGACCAGAGCGATCGGCCGGTCCCGACGGCCGGCTCGTACACGGTGCAGATCGTCCTGGCGAACGGGACGGTCTGCTCGTCCGGGGCGTCCCCGGTGCCCGCGCAGGAGAGCGACCTGGCGGTGGCGCGCGGCCAGTTGCCGTACACGCTGCACACGACGAACGCCGACGACGGCACCGAGATGCGGGTGTACACGTACGCCGCGCAGGAGGGTCCGATCGCGCTCGCGGTGTCGGTGGCCCGGCCGCTGTCCGAGGTCGACAACTCGATGGCCACGCTGCGCTGGGTGCTGCTCCTGGTCTCCGGGATCGGGGTCGTCGGGGCGGGCGCGGCCGGGCTGTGGGTGGCGCGGACCGGGCTCGAACCGGTGAACCGGCTGACGGGCGCGGTGGAGCACGTGGCTGCGACGGAGGATCTGACGGTGCGGATCCCGGCCGAGGGCGAGGACGAGATCGCGCGGCTCTCGCGCTCCTTCAACGCGATGACGGCCGCGCTGGCCGTGTCCCGGGACCGGCAGGCGCAGCTGATCGCGGACGCGGGGCACGAGCTGCGGACGCCGCTGACCTCACTCCGTACCAACATCGAGCTGCTCGCCCGCAGCGAGGAGACGGGGCGTGCGCTGCCGCCGGAGGACCGGCGGGCGCTGATGGCCTCGGTGAAGGCGCAGATGACGGAGCTGGCGGCGCTGATCGGCGACCTCCAGGAGCTGGCCCGCCCGGACGCGGCGCAGCCGGGACCCCTGGAAGTCGTACCGCTCCACACGATCCTGCGCTCGGCGCTGGACCGGGCGCGGCTGCGCGGTCCGGAGCTGACGTTCGTCACGGACCTGGCGCCCTGGTACGTCCGGGCGGAGCCGGCGGCCCTGGAGCGGGCCCTGGTGAACGTCCTGGACAACGCGGTGAAGTTCTCGCCGGCCCGGGGCACGGTCGAGGTGACCCTGATGCGCGGCGAGCTGACGGTCCGCGACCACGGCCCGGGCATCGCCCCCGAGGAACTCCCGCACGTCTTCGACCGCTTCTGGCGCTCCCCCTCGGCCCGCAGCCTGCCGGGCTCGGGCCTTGGCCTGTCGATCGTGGCCCGCACGGTCCAGCAGGCGGGCGGCACGGTGACCCTGAATGCGGCGAAGGACGGCGGCACGACGGCGGTCCTACGACTGCCGGGCGCGCCGACGCCCCCGCCCCCGTCAGTTGTGGCGGATGAGGGACTCGACCAGGCCTGAGCGGGTGTTGGGGTAGTCCATCACCGTGATTCCGAGGCCCTTCCAGCCGTTCGCCGTGCCGTCGAGGAAGCTGTGGACGCGCGGGTTGAGGTTGTCGGAGTTCCAGCGCGGCGGCAGGGATGCGGACGTGCTGACGAAGTTGATGTACAGCTTGCCCGGCTGCTCGACGGCCTTGCGGAAGTGGGCCTCGATCTGGGGGTACTTGGCGTTCGGCAGGGCGTTCCAGTCGTCCTGGAGCGCGATGGCCCCGCCGTCCCACCACTTGAGGCCGGGCAGGCCGCCGTTGTCGGCGATGAGGACGACCTTGCCGCGGGCCTCGCCGAGGGAGGGGACCGAGTCGCCGATACGGAAGAGGGAGCGCCAGCCCCGGTTGTCGAGGTAGTCGTTGAAGATCGCGCCGAAGGTGGCGTCGGAGTCCGACGAGTACTCCTGCTTGACCCGCATGAGGACGGTCTCGGAGGGGCGCGCGGACAGGAAGTCGCGGCAGGCGACCAGGACGTCGCCGAACATCATGTTCTGGTAGGACGCGCCGTGGTGGATGGCGAAGGAGCCGCCGGTGACCCGGCAGCGGACGTCGAGGAAGCGGATTCCGGCGGCGAGCTGCTGCGCGATGGTCGTGTTCTGGCACTCGGACCAGGGGCCGCCGAAGCGGGCGCCCGAGTCGTGCGTGCCGGGGATGGTGAGCCGCTGGAGCGGGGTGGAATCGCCGTGGCCGGCCATCCAGTCCTGGGTCGTGAGCGCCCGCGCGGGCGGGGCTCCGACCAGCAGGACGGCGCCGGCCGCCGCGGCACCCGTGAGGAATCGTCGTCGGTCCATGACCCGGAGTATGACGGGTACGCGTCAAACAACACCAGGGGTTCCGGGTTACGCGAAAGGGGCGGCGGACCGTCGAAACGATCCGCCGCCCCCACCCGGTTCTGCGTGACTACTTCACGACCGTGATCCGGCCCGTCGCCGGCGGGGCCAGCGGCGCGCTCGCGGAGGAGTGCGCCCCCAGGTAGCCGGTGAACAGGTCCAGGTCGGACGCGCCGACCAGCTTGTTCTTGTGCTCCTTCAGGACGGGGAAGCCGTCACCGCCACCGGCCAGGAACTCGTTCATCGCGACCCGATAGGTCTTCGCCGGGTCGATCGCGTCGCCGTTCAGCTTCACCGAGGACGTCACGATCCGGTCGGCGCCGGTCTTCGTCATGTCCAGCGTGTACGTGAAGCCCTTCGACACCTGGAGGATCTTCGGCGCCGCCTGGTTCGGGCCGCTGACCTGCTGCTGGAGCGCCGTGATGAGCTGCGCTCCGGTCAGGTCGACCGCCGTCATCAT
Source organism: Streptomyces sp. P9(2023) (assembly GCF_032436795.1). Lineage (NCBI taxonomy): Bacteria > Bacillati > Actinomycetota > Actinomycetes > Kitasatosporales > Streptomycetaceae > Streptomyces > Streptomyces sp. P9(2023). Next base: position 36,479 of record NZ_JAUPWM010000049.1, on the reverse strand, counting down.
GTTGGTGAACGGCTGGACCGTGTACGCCTCGCCGTAGGTCACCACACCGTCGCCCTCACCGGCCGACGCCTTGTGCACCAGCGGCGCGCGCACGCCACCCGGGTTCATCAGCGCCAGCTGCGCGCCGCCCTTGTCGGCCGGGGCCATGCCCTCCAGCTGCGCGTCGGCGATCAGGTTGCCGAGCGGCCTCTCGGGCGCGTCGATGGGGTTGTCGACGTCACCGGAGATGTAACCGACGGGACGGCTCGCGATCGGGGCGGCCAGCGTCTTCCAGCGGTCGATCAGCCGGGTCATGTCCTGGGCCTTCGGCACGTCACGGGTGACGACGTGGTTCGCGGAGGAGACGGCCGTACGGACGATGTCCTTCGAGCGACGGTCGTACGTGAGCGTCGTGTCGGTGTACAGCTTGCCGAACGAGGCCGCCGAGGTGACCGTACGCGGCTTGCCCGACGGGTCCGGGATCGTGCACGCGTACGCCTGGTGCGTGTGGCCGGTGACCAGCGCGTCGACCTGCGGGCTGACCTTCTTCGCGATGTCCACGATCGGGCCCGAGATGCCGTCGCCGGGACCCGGGCTGTCGCAGTTGTAGTTGTACGAGCCCGAGGCGGGCATGCCGCCTTCGTGCAGCAGCGCGACGATCGACTTGACGCCCTTGCGCTCCAGGACCTTGGTGTACTTGTTGATCGTCTCGATCTCGTCGCCGAACTTCAGGCCCTTGATGCCCTCGGCGGAGACGACGCCGCCGGTGCCCTCCAGGGTCACGCCGATGAAGCCGACCTTGACCCCGTTGCGCTCCCAGATGAAGTACGGGTCGAGCATCGGGCGGCCGGACTTCTCGTCGGTCACGTTGGCCGCGAGGTAGGGGAAGTTCGCCCCCTTGAAGCGCTTGCCCTCCTCGAAGCAGCCGGCGGTCGGGTGGCAGCCGCCGTTCTGCATCCGGGCCAGCTCGCGGGCGCCCTCGTCGAACTCGTGGTTGCCGACCGAGCTCACGTCGAGCTTCAGCCGGTTCATCGCCTCGACGGTCGGCTCGTCCTGGAAGAGCCCGGAGACCAGCGGGGAGGCGCCGATCATGTCGCCCGCGGCGGCGGTGACGGAGTACGGGTTGTCCTGACGCGCCTGGCGCAGGTGCGTGGCCAGGTACTCGACGCCACCGGCGTCGATCGTCTTCGTCGTGCCGTCCTCGTTGGTGTGGGTGACCCGGCCCGCCGAGCCGGTCGGCGGCTCCAGGTTGCCGTGCAGGTCGTTGAAGGAGAGCAGCTGCACGTCGGCATAGCGCCCGTACCCGTGTCCCTGGCCGTCGCGGTCGCCCTTGGTGCCCGAGGCGCCCGCGGGCAGCGCGACGACGAGCGCGCCGACGGTGGCGAGCCCCGCGCCGACGGCGAGTATCCGCCCCGCTGTCCTCTTCTTCTTCGGTGTCGCTGCCATCGTTCCCCTTGTCCCCGCGCCCCTCAGGGGCGCCAACTCGACTGCTGACCAGCCAGCGCAGCCTAGAGTCAACGCGCGTAGCGCAACAGGGGGTGCCGGGTTACAACTAGGTTGATTCCGTAGGCTCGGGAGCATGACTCCTGACGCGGCACCGGCCATCGAACCCGGCCGGCAGATCCACACTCTCGACGAGCTCTCGCCCGAGCAGGTGAGTGACGTCCTCGACCTGCTGGAGGCGGCCGACCGCACCGACGGCGTCCACGCCGTGTCCGAGCAGGGCCGGCTCTATCTGCGGCACGGCAGTCGCGAGGGCGTACGGCACTTCCTGCTCACCGTCGGCTCGAACCTCTACGGCTACGCGCAGCTGGAGGACACCGACCCGGTGGAGGCCCCGGCGGCCGAGCTGGTGGTCCACCCCTCGCACCGCGGCCGGGGCCACGGGCGGGCGCTCGGCAGCGCGCTGCTCGCCGCCTCGGGCAAGCGGCTGCGGGTGTGGGCGCACGGCGGGAAGTCGGCGGCCCGGCACCTGGCCCAGGTGCTCGGGCTGACCCTGTTCCGCGAACTGCGCCAGCTGCGCCGCCCCTTGGTGCCGCTCGACGTCGCCGAGCCCGTACTGCCCGAGGGTGTCACCGTCCGTACGTTCGTGCCCGGCCAGGACGACGCGGCGTGGCTGGCGGTCAACGCGGCGGCCTTCGCCCACCACCCCGAGCAGGGCTCGCTCACCCAGCGCGACCTGGACGACCGGATGTCCGAGCCGTGGTTCGACCCGAAGGGATTCTTCCTCGCGGAGAAGGACGGGCGGCTCGTCGGCTTCCACTGGACCAAGACCCACGCGGAGGACCAGCTCGGCGAGGTGTACGTGCTCGGGATCCTGCCCGACGCGCAGGGCGGCGGCCTCGGCAAGGCGCTGACGGCGATCGGCCTGCGGTACCTGGCGGCGCAGGGGCTGCCGACGGCGATGCTGTACGTGGACGGGGACAACACGGCGGCGCTGCGGGTGTACGAGGGGATGGGCTTCGCCACGCACGAGGTGGACCTGATGTACCGCACGGAGTCGTGAACTAGCCGGTAGAGAGGGGGCGGTTGACATCGCCCCCTCTCTTGCACCACCCTTTCACTACTTGATTAGTGAAAGGGTGGTGAAGGGGAACATGCTCGAGTACCGGATCGACCGGCGCAGCGGGGTCGCCACCTACCTCCAGATCGTCCAGCAGACCGAACAGGCCCTCCGGATGGGCCTGTTGGAGCCCGGCGACCAGCTGCCGACCGCGCGCGAGGTGGTCGAGACGACGGCCATCAACCCGAACACGGTCCTCAAGGCCTACCGCGAGCTGGAGCGCGCCGGCCTCGTCGAGGCCCGCCGTGGCCTGGGCACGTTCGTCCGCGCGACGCTCGGAGCCGCCCCCGCCGAGTCGCCCCTGCGGGGCGAACTCGCCGACTGGGCGCGCCGGGCCCGCGCGGACGGCCTGGAGCGCGAGGACGTGGCCGCGCTCTTCACTTCCGTACTGAAGGAATTCTTCGAGGGGGACGCATGACCAGTGGTACGGCCCTGAGCACCGAGGGCCTCGGCAAGCGGTACGGCGGGCGGGGCGGCGGCGGGTGGGCCTTGCGGGACTGTACGTTCGCGCTCCCCACCGGCCGGGTCTGCGCGCTCGTCGGCCCCAACGGCGCGGGCAAGTCGACCCTCCTGGCCCTCGCGGCGGGCCTGCTCAAGCCCACCGAGGGCACGATCCAGGCCCCCGCCCGCGAGCGCCTCGCGTACGTCGCCCAGGACAAGCCGCTCTACCCGCAGCTCACGGTCGCCGACACGCTCAGGATGGGCCGCGAGCTCAACCCCGACAGCTGGGACGGGTCCGTCGCGGACCGGATCATCAAGGCCGGCCCCCTGGACCCCCGGGCCCGGATCCGCACCCTGTCGGGCGGCCAGCGCACCCGCGTCGCCCTCGCCCTGGCCCTCGGCAAGCGCCCGGAACTCCTGCTCCTGGACGAGCCGATGGCCGACCTCGACCCGCTGGCCCGCCACGAACTCATGGGCCTGCTGATGGCGGACGCCGCCGAGCGCGGTACGACGGTCGTGATGTCCTCGCACATCCTCACCGAGCTGGACGGCGCCTGCGACCACCTGCTCCTCGTGGACGACGGCCACGTCCGCCTCGACGGCGCGATCGACGACCTGCTCGCCGCGCACGTGCTGCTCCGCGGCCCGGTCGCCGACCTGGCCCCGCACACGGTCGTCGACTCCCGCACGACGGGCCGCCAGCTGACGGCCCTGGTCCGCCGGGAGGGCCGCGTCGAGGGCCCGTGGGAAGCCACGCAACCCACCCTGGAGGACCTCCTCCTCGCCCACCTCCGCGCCGCGAAAACCCCCGAAGGAGCCTCCGCGTGACCACGATCAGCCTGAAGGGCCCGTACTGGGTGACGGTCCGCCAGCACCGGCGGGTGCTGATCCTCGCGGCCGCCGCCGTGGCACTGAGCCTGGTGTCCATGGCCTGGCTCCGTTACTGGGACTCCCGCACGGTCGGCCTCGACCGGGACCACGGTCACGCGCTGCTGCGCGCCGGCATGGACTGGGCCGCCACCGGGTTCCTCTTCGTGCCGCTGCTCGTCGGCGGTTTCGTGGCGGGCCCGTTGATCGCCCGCGAGCTGGAATCGGGGACGTACAAGCTCGCCCTGACCCAGTCCGTCACGCCGAGCCGCTGGCTGGCGTCGAAGCTGCTGGTGGCGGGCGCGGTGACGCTCGCCGGCACGCTCGTGCTGGTCGGCACGTTCCGGCTCGGCTGGGGCAACGTCGGGAGCAGCTACCGGTTCCAGTGGTACGACCAGGGCGTCTTCGAGGCCTCCGGGCCCGTCCTCGTCGCCTACGGCCTGCTCGCCCTGGCCGTCGGCGCCGTGCTCGGCCAGCTGATCCGCCGTACCGTCGTCGCCATGGCCGCGGCCGGCGCCGTCACCGGTGTCGTCCTGCTGGTCCTGAGCACGCTCCGCTGGGACTGGCTGGCCGTCCGGACCGCCACCGCACCGTTCACGTCGGGCAACAGCGCCATGGCCCTCGTGCCCGCGGACGCGCGGCTGGCGGACACCGGGCTGCTCACCAGCTCCGGCGAACGCCTGGAGGGCTGGTTCTGCGCCGAGCCCTTCGACCCCGCCCTCTGCCGGGACGACGTGACCGTCGCCAGCTACTTCGCGGACTACCAGCCGGCCTCGTACTACTGGCCCCTCCAGCTCATCGAGACCGGCATCGTGCTGGCCCTGGCCGCCCTCGCCCTCCTCGCCGCCTTCCGGATCCTCCGCACCCGCCACGGATAACCGCCCCCGCGCGCCCCGCCCCCATAGCCGGGGCGCGCCCCGAGGCCGTACCGTACGGATTCGGCCACGGAAATCGGCCGCCGCAGCCCTCCAGGGGCCCCGCCTCCCGATTCCCGCCACGCCCACGAGTGAACCCACCACCCACACCGGCCCACGACGCCACCGGCACAGGTTGCCCACGGACGCCCGCACGTCATGTCGTCGTCACCGGCCATTCAGATGCGCTTGCGACGCTCACGCAATGAAGCCCGCCGTGCCTCCTCCCGCCCAGGCGCTCCCGAAAGGGAGGCTGCCCGTGCCCACGGCCCGCTCCGACGCGCCCGACCGGCCGTTCGCGCGGAAGAATGGGGCCATGAGCAAGCAGCCCGCCGAGGTCCCGGTCCAGCCGTCCGCCACGTCCGCCGCCACGCCGTCCGCGTCCGCGTCACCGGCCGCGAAGAACGCCAAGGCGTCCGCCAGGACGACCGGGAAGAAGTCCGCGACCGGCACCGACAAGGGCGGACCGGCCGGCCAGCCCACCGTCGGCTCCATAGCCGCACACCGCCCGCACACGGTCAACACCGCCGGCGAGGGCTCCAAGCTCGACCCCGACCTGGACTCCGACCTCGACGCGTACGAGGACGACGGCACCACCGGCGAGCTCCCCCAGGGCCGCTTCCTCGACCGCGAGCGCAGCTGGCTCGCGTTCAACGAGCGCGTGCTCGAACTGGCCGAGGACCCGACCACACCCCTCCTCGAACGGGCTAACTTCCTCGCGATCTTCGCGTCGAACCTCGACGAGTTCTTCATGGTCCGGGTGGCCGGTCTCAAGCGCCGCATCGCCACCGGCGTCGCCACCCGCTCCGCCTCCGGCCTGCAGCCCCGCGAGGTCCTGGAGCTGATCTGGACCCGCTCGCGCGAGCTCATGGCCCGGCACGCCGCCTGCTACCAGCAGGACGTCGCCCCGGCCCTGGCCGACGAGGGCATCCACCTGATCCGCTGGCCCGAGCTGACCGAGAAGGAGCAGGCGCGCCTCTTCACCCTGTTCCGCCAGCAGATCTTCCCGGTCCTCACGCCGCTCGCCGTGGACCCCGCGCACCCCTTCCCGTACATCTCCGGCCTCTCCCTGAACCTGGCCGTCGTCGTGCGCAACCCGGTCAGCGGCCACCGCCACTTCGCCCGCGTCAAGGTCCCGCCCCTGCTCTCCCGCTTCCTGGAGGCCTCCCCGCAGCGCTACGTCCCGCTGGAGGACGTCATCGCCGCGCACCTGGAGGAGCTCTTCCCCGGCATGGAGGTGCTGGCCCACCACATGTTCCGGGTGACCCGGAACGAGGACCTGGAGGTCGAGGAGGACGACGCGGAGAACCTGCTCCAGGCACTGGAGAAGGAGCTGCTGCGCCGCCGCTTCGGCCCGCCGGTCCGGCTGGAGGTCGAGGAGTCCATCGACCCGTACGTCCTCGACCTGCTCGTGCGCGAGCTGAAGGTCTCCGACGCCGAGGTCTACCCGCTGCCCGGCCCGCTCGACCTCACCGGCCTCTTCGGCATCGCCGGCCTCGACCGGCCCGAGCTGAAGTACCCGAAGTTCGTCGCCGGCACCCACCGGGACCTCGCCGAGGTCGAGTCCGCCTCCGCGCCCGACATCTTCATGGCGCTGCGCGAGCGGGACGTCCTGCTGCACCACCCGTACGACTCCTTCTCCACCTCCGTCCAGGCCTTCCTGGAGCAGGCGGCCGCCGACCCGGACGTCCTCGCGATCAAGCAGACGCTGTACCGGACCTCCGGCAAGTCCCCGATAGTCGACGCCCTGATCGACGCCGCCGAGAGCGGCAAGCAGGTCCTCGTCCTCGTCGAGATCAAGGCCCGCTTCGACGAGCAGGCCAACATCAAGTGGGCGCGGAAGCTGGAGGAGGCCGGCTGCCACGTCGTCTACGGCCTCGTCGGCCTGAAGACGCACTGCAAGCTGTCGCTGGTGGTCCGGCAGGAGGGCGACGTCCTGCGCCGGTACTCGCACGTCGGCACCGGCAACTACCACCCCAAGACGGCCCGGCTCTACGAGGACCTCGGCCTGCTCACCGCCGACCCGCAGGTCGGCGCCGACCTCTCCGACCTGTTCAACCGGCTGTCCGGCTACTCCCGCCGCGAGACCTACCGCCGGCTGCTCACCGCGCCGAAGTCGCTGCGCGACGGGCTGGTCTCCCGGATCCACAAGGAGATCGCCCACCACCAGGCGGGCCGGCCGGCGTACGTACGGATCAAGGTCAACTCGATGGTCGACGAGGCCGTCATCGACGCCTGCTACCGGGCCTCGCAGGCGGGCGTCCCGGTCGACATCTGGGTCCGCGGCATCTGCGCGATCCGTCCGGGCGTCGCCGGACTCTCCGAGAACATCAGGGTCCGCTCGATCCTCGGCCGCTTCCTGGAGCACTCCCGGATCTTCGCCTTCGGCAACGGCGGCGAGCCCGAGGTCTGGCTCGGCAGCGCCGACATGATGCACCGGAACCTCGACCGCCGTATCGAGGCCCTGGTCCGGGTCGCCGACCCGGCCCACCGGGCGGCAATGACCCGGCTCCTGGAGACCGGAATGTCCGACACCACCTCCTCCTGGCACCTCGGCCCGGACGGGAACTGGACGCGGCACGCGACCGACCCCGAGGGCCAGCCGCTGCGGCACGTCCAGGAGATGCTCATCGACGCGCGGAGGCGCCGGCGTGCACAACCCTGATCACCTTTCGGCCACCGCGGGCGTCACCGCGGGCGTCTCGGCGGGAGAGGTCCTCTCCCCCTACCTCCAGGCGCGGGCCGGGGACTTCCTGCGCGCCCTGCGCCTGCACACGGAGGCCGGAGCGGACACGACCGGTTCCGAGGAGGCCGCCCGCGCGCTGCGGGCCGCCGCCCGGCGCATCGGCGGAACGCTGCACACCTTCCGGCCGCTCCTGGACGCCCCCTGGGCCGACCAGCTGCGTACGGAGCTGGCCTGGCTCTCCGGGACGCTCGCCCTGGAGCACGCCTGCACCGCACGGCTCATCCGGCTGGTGGACGCGCTGTCCCGGCTGTCGAGCGCCGGCGGGAGCGGCGGGCCCGTGCCCGCCGCGCGCGGCGCCGAGAGCTCCGGCCTGACGGTCGGCGCCGCCCGGGCCGGCGCCCTGCTTGAGCGCCAGCTCACGCTGGCCCGGACCCGTGCCCACTCGGCGGCCCTCCAGGCCCTCGGCTCCTCCCGCTTCCACGCGGTCGCGGACGCCGTCGCGCTGCTGGCCTCCGAGGTACCGCTCGGGCCCGCGGGGGCGGCCCAGGCGACGGAGGTCCTCGACGCGCCGGCCGCGGTCGTCGAGCGCCGCCTGCTCGACGCGGTGGCCGTCCTGCCGCTGGCCCGCGCGGCCCACCCGTACAACGCCGACGCCCTCGCGCTGGCGGCCGGCGAGACCCAGGACGCGCCCTGGCACCAGACCCGGCTGCTGCTGCGGCTGCACCGGTACGCCTGCGAGGTGCTCCAGGGCGACGCCCCCTCGGACCCGGTACTGGACGAGGCCGGCCGGGCCCTGAACCGCCACCGCGACGCCTCCGAGGCCGCCGCGGCCGCCGCGGGGGCGGCCCGCACACCCCGGATCGCCCCGGCGACGGCGTACGCGCTCGGCGTCCTCCACGCGGACCAGCGCCACGAGGTCGAGGCCGCCCGCTTCGCCTTCCAGCGCGCCTGGCAACACGCGACGGCCCCGGTCCCGTGAACGAGCCCCCGGTCCTCGCGGCGGGCTGCGTCCTGTGGCGGCCCGCCTCCTCGGGCCGGGGCATCGAGGTGGCCTTGATCCACCGGCCGAAGTGGGCAGATTGGTCGCTCCCTAAGGGCAAGCTGAAGCGCGGGGAAGGAGCCCGGGACGCAGCCATCCGCGAGGTGCTGGAGGAGACCGGCATGACGTGCGACCTGGGCCCTGAGCTGCCCACGCTCCGGTACCAGGTCCAGGGACGCCCCAAAGAGGTCCGCTACTGGGCAGCCAAGACCACCGGCGGCGCGTTCGAACCGAATCGAGAAGTGGACCAGATGATCTGGCTCCCGCCTGCGGCCGCCCGGCATCGGCTCACCCGGAGCCAAGACAGGCCCCTCGTCGCCGCTCTCCTGCGCGTGCTGGGCATGTCCGGCGAATCAGCACGAGAGCGCCACCCCTGACCGGACCGTCACCGTGCATCTGGCGCCGACGGCAGGCTTGACGTTCAGGTCAACCGCGACCGGCGGTCGCCAAACGTCCCCCGGGCCGAGACAGCCACTGCGCATCCGCCCTGCCTGCCTGCCGCTACGAAACTCGGGGCAGCTCATCTCGCCACGAGACCTTGAGGAGGCTGGGGTCGAAAGGGGCCTTGCTGCTGACACCTCGCGGGATGGGCAGAACAACGACCGGCGCGAGTACTTGGACGATCGCTTCGCGCTTCTCGTCCAGCTCCATTCGCTCCCACTTCTCTCTGCTCCAGCCGCGAAGCAGGTTCTTCCTGGCCTCATCCTTCAGGTGCTCCCGCTCATCACCCTCCAAGGCTTCGATGGTCCGGTTCAGCCGCGCGAGGAGGCGGGACACGTCATGCCACTCCACTGCGCCCGAAGCGACGGACGCCTCGACGTCCCCTCGCTGCTTACGCAAGTTCGTCAGTTTTCCCCTGCCACGCCAAGGAGTGGTTTCGACCTGGGTGCCGGCGAAGTGCTCGTCGAGGTAGTCGAGCACCTTGCCTTCCAGGAACTCGTCCACTGGTGCCACCCGTCGACCGATGCCCTTGCAGTTGGCATCCCCACACCGGTAGTAATCCCCGTACTTGGCGTTCTTTCCCGTGGACCTGTTACCGGAGAGCTTCGCTCGGCAGACCTCTCCGAGATCGTTGATCCGCCCGCACCGCAGGATTCCGGAGAACAGATAGGTCCGGGTCCGCAGCTCCTCCACCAGCGGACTCGCTTCCGGGCCACTCTTCATCCCCCGGTGCAGGCGGTTCGCCTGGACCCCGATCATGATGCTCTTCCAGGTCTCATAGTCGACACCGTCGGTCTCTTCGTCCGCGTGATCCCACTCACCGATCACGGGCTCGCCCGTCCTTGCCTCCGTCACGAGCTGACCGCCGAGAATGCGGCCTCCCCACCACGCCGGATTGGTGACCACCCCCTTGACCCCTTGCTCAGTCCAGCGTCCGCCCCTCGCCGTCGTCACACCGTTCTTGTTCAGCTCGCCGGTGATGCCGCGCCACGACCTACCGTCAGCACGCGCCTTGATCATGGCGATCAGGTGCGGCCACTCCTCTTCGTTGCGGTGCTTGTTGACGAGCCGGTACGGCTGCTTGGACGCCCCCATCCAGCCGAAGCGGCGAGGTCCGCCGTAGACCCTGCCTTCCTCGGCTCGGTCTGCCGCACTCCGTGTGGTACGCCTGCGCTGTCTATTGGCCTCGGATTCGCCAGGCGCCAACGAGACGAGTTCCACCAGCGCGCTCTCCTCGTCGTTGACCAGGTCCACGGAGTCTTGGCCTTCGATGAAGACCCCGTCACCAGCCATCACCAACGCGTCCTGGAAGGCGACGAAGTCGCGGGCCAGCCGGTACACCCGGTCTCGCTCAACAGCGATGCAGCCCCGGACCGCCAATCCTGTCTCCCCCTCCTGGCCGTACGTCATGTCGCGGCACATCTGCAGGAACGCGGGGCGTTCGACATCGCGCTTGGCGGCGGTGATGTTGTTGTCCTCGTAGTGAAGGACAACCGCGCAGCCATGCAGTCCCGCGTTCCTCGTGTTGTGCCGGTGCTGGCGGGCGACGCCGATGCCATCGCCGTCCAGCCGGTCGGCGGAGATACGTGCATACGAGATCAGGGGGATGCGCCCATCCAACCACTCTTCAGCCTTGCCTCCGCCGTCGAGCCATGCCTGAAGGTCGGGGGCACGGTACGTACGGGAGAACGTCTTGGATTGCCTCGCCGGGCTCCGTGTGTCGATCACGCTTCGAGACTACGTCCACCGCTATAACAAGTTATAGAAAACTAGAAACACCCCAAGGGAAACTTGCAGGGCGCGCGCTCCGCGAAGACACTCTCCGGGCACGGTGAACGCCTCCGGGGACGCCCGCAGCCGTCCCCACCCCAAGGCCCCGCACGCGCGCCGGCGGCCCACCCCAGGCCCCGCCCCGAGGCCCCCACCCAGGCACCCGCACCCGGCCTTCCGGCACGGTTCACTTTCCGTTCACCCGCCCCCGTCGGCCGCTTCACCTGTTCTGCCTAATTTCGGCTGTACAAGGTGCGCAAGCACAGCGCTGCACCCACAACCCCGACACACGCCGCCGTAAAACGTTCAGGACACCCGGTCCGCGGCTGGCGGCTTCTGGAAGGAACACCCGAAAGTGAAGCTTTCGCGCATGAACGGGCTTCGCGCCTCCGCGATCGGTGCCCTCGTCGTCTCCGGCGCCCTCGTCCTCTCGGCGTGTGGCTCGGACAACAACACCGGCACCACGCCGGACGGCGAGAAGACCTCGGCCGCCGCGTCGAACATCAAGTGCGACGGCGCCAAGGGCCAGCTTCTCGCTGCGGGCTCCTCCGCGCAGAAGAACGCCATGGACCTCTGGGTCAAGAACTTCCAGGCCGCGTGTGAGGGCGTCGAGGTCAACTACCAGGCCATCGGCTCCGGCGGCGGTATCACCAAGTTCAACCAGGGCCAGGTCGCGTTCGCCGGCTCCGACTCCGCGCTGAAGGAGGAGGAGGTCGCCGCCTCGGCGAAGATCTGCAAGACCGGCAAGGGCATCAACCTGCCGATGGTCGGTGGCCCCGTCGCCATCGGTTACAAGCTGGACGGCGTGGACAACCTGGTCCTGGACGCCTCCACGATCGCCAAGATCTTCAACACCGACATCAAGAAGTGGAACGACCCGGCGATCGCCAAGCTGAACCCGGGCGCCAAGCTTCCTGACACCAACATCCAGGCGTTCCACCGCTCCGACGAGTCGGGCACCACCCAGAACCTGGGCAAGTACCTCTCCACCGCCGCCCCGGCCGACTGGAAGCACGACCCGAAGACGAAGTCGTGGCCCGCCCCGGGTGGTCAGGCCGCCAACGGCTCCTCCGGTGTCGCCACCGCGGTCAAGGACGCCGAGGGCGCCATCGGCTACTTCGAGCTCTCCTACGCGACCGCCAACAAGATTTCCACCGTCAAGGTGAACACCGGTGCCGCCACCCCGGTCGAGGCCACCCCGGAGAACGCCTCCAAGGCGATCGCCGCCGCGAAGGTCAAGGGCACCGGCTCCGACATGGCCCTCTCCCTCGACTACGCAACCAAGGCCGAGGGCGCCTACCCGATCATCCTCGTCACCTACGAGATCGCCTGCGACAAGGGCAACAAGGCGGAGACCCTGCCGACCCTGAAGGCGTTCCTCAACTACACCGTCTCCGAGGAGGGCCAGAAGGTCCTCTCCGACGCCGGTTACGCCCCGCTCCCGGCCGACATCGCGACCAAGGTCCGCGAGATCGTCCCCACCCTGTCCTGATCCCCGGCCGGGCCCGGTCCGTCGCCTTCACGTGACGGACCGGCCCCGGCATCCGGTGCACCGCCGCCAGGAGCCGTACGCACGTACCGGCTCCGCAGACCGGAGAGACCCGATGGTTACGACAACCACACCACCCATACGAAACAGCCGCCGCGCCAAGAACGCGACGCGCGCGGGAGACCGCGTCTTCCTCGGACTGTCCAAGGGATCCGGCATCACCCTCCTGGTGATCATGGCCGCGATCGCGGGCTTCCTCACCTACCGCGCAGTCCTCGCGATCTCCAAGGACTCCACGAACTTCTTCACCACCTTCGAGTGGAACCCGGCCGGCGTCCCGCCGGTGTTCGGCATCGCGGTCCTCGCCTTCGGCACGATCGTCTCGTCGATCATCGCGATGGCCATCGCCGTGCCGGTCGCGATCGGTATCGCGCTCTTCATCTCGCACTACGCGCCGCGCAAGCTGGCCAAGCCGCTCGCGTACGTGGTCGACCTGCTCGCCGCCGTCCCCAGCATCATCTACGGCCTGTGGGGCGCGATCTTCCTGGTCCCGTACCTCGACGGCCTGAACAAGTGGCTCGACGAGTACCTGGGCTGGACGTACATCTTCGACAAGGCCAGCGACGGCGTCGCCCGCAACCTCTTCACCGTGGGCATCCTGCTGGCGATCATGATCCTCCCGATCATCACCAACGTGACCCGTGAGGTCTTCCTCCAGGTCCCGCAGATGCAGGAGGAGGCCGCCCTCGCCCTCGGCGCCACGCGCTGGGAGGTCATCCGGATGTCGGTCATCCCGTTCGGCCGCTCGGGCATCATCTCCGCCTCGATGCTGGGCCTCGGCCGCGCGCTCGGCGAGACGATGGCCGTCGCCGTCGTGCTCTCGCCCAGCTTCGTCCTCTCGGGCCACCTGCTCGACCCGGGCGGCGGCACATTCGCCCAGAACATCGCGGCGAAGTTCAACGAGGCCGACGCCTTCGGCCGGGACGCCCTGATCGCCTCCGGTCTGGTCCTCTTCGTCATCACGCTGCTGGTCAACGGCGCCGCCCGGTGGATCATCGGTCGCCGCAAGGAGTACTCGGGGGCCAACGCATGAGCCACAACGCCATACAGGATCGTCCGCCCGTCACCGTCACGGTGAAGCGCGATCCGCTCAGCCACTCCCGGCTCCCCAAGTGGACCCCGTTCGCCACCGCCATAGGGTCGATCGCCGCGGCCGTCGGTCTCGGCCTCGCGGCCGGCTGGCACAGCCGCATCCAGTGGGGCCTGATCGCCGCGCTGTTCTTCGTCCTCGGGACGTACGCGATCACCTCCAAGGTCGAGGGCAGCCGTCAGGCCAAGGACCGGGTCGCCACCAGCCTCGTCTGGGTCTGCTTCGTCCTGGCCGTCATCCCGCTGCTCTCCCTCGCCTGGGTCACGATCAGCAAGGGCCTGGAAGTCCTCGACCCGTACTTCCTCTCCCACTCGATGAACGGCGTCCTCGACGCCGAGGCCGGCGGCGGTATCTACCACGCGCTGCTCGGCACCATCGAGCAGGTCGCCATCGCGACCCTGATCGCCGCGCCGATCGGCCTGCTGACCGCGGTCTACCTCGTCGAGTACGGCGGCGGGAAGCTCGCCAAGGCGGTCACCTTCTTCGTCGACGTCATGACGGGCATCCCGTCGATCGTCGCGGGCCTCTTCATCCTCGCCACCTGGAATCTGATGCTGGGCTTCGGGCCCTCCGGATTCGCCGGCGCGATGGCCCTTGCGATCCTGATGATGCCGGTCGTCGTCCGCTCCACCGAGGAGATGCTCAAGCTCGTCCCGAACGAGCTGCGCGAGGCCTCCCTCGCGCTCGGCATCCCGAAGTGGCGCACGATCCTGAAGGTGGTTCTGCCCACCGCGATCGGCGGTATCACCACGGGCGTCATGCTCGCGGTCGCCCGCATCACCGGTGAGACGGCCCCGATCCTGCTCCTCGTGTTCGGTACGAAGCTGATCAACCCGAACCCCTTCGAAGGCGCCCAGTCCTCCCTGCCGCTCTACGTGTACGAGCAGTACGCGGTCGGCACCGACGCCGCAGTGTCCCGCGCCTGGGCCGCCGCGCTCGTCCTGATCGCCTTCGTCATGATCCTCAACATGGTGGCCCGCGGCATCGCCCGCTGGAAGGCCCCCAAGACCAGCCGCTGACGCGGCGACCCTGGAAGTGAATTGATATGGCCAAGCGAATCGACGTCAGCGGCCTCTCCGCGTACTACGGCGCCCACAAGGCGATCGACGACATCTCCATGACGGTCGAGCCCCGCTCGGTGACGGCCTTCATCGGCCCCTCCGGCTGCGGCAAGTCCACGTTCCTGCGCACCCTCAACCGCATGCACGAGGTCACCCCCGGTGGCCGCGTCGAGGGCAAGGTCCTCCTGGACGACCAGGATCTCTACGGCACCGGGGTCGACCCGGTCGCCGTCCGCCGTACGGTCGGCATGGTGTTCCAGCGCCCGAACCCGTTCCCCACCATGTCGATCTTCGACAACGTGGCGGCGGGCCTGCGCCTGAACGGCAGCTACAAGAAGTCCGAGCTCAGCGACATCGTCGAGCGCTCCCTCAAGGGTGCGAACCTCTGGAACGAGGTCAAGGACCGCCTGAACAAGCCGGGCTCCGGCCTCTCCGGCGGTCAGCAGCAGCGTCTGTGCATCGCCCGCGCCATCGCGGTCGAGCCCGACGTCCTGCTGATGGACGAGCCCTGCTCGGCCCTCGACCCGATCTCGACGCTGGCGATCGAGGACCTGATCGGCGAGCTGAAGGAGCGCTTCACGATCGTCATCGTGACGCACAACATGCAGCAGGCCGCCCGTGTCTCGGACCGCACGGCGTTCTTCAACCTGGCGGCCGTCGGCCAGCCGGGCAAGCTCATCGAGCTGGACGACACGGAGCGCATCTTCTCCAACCCGAGCGTCCAGGCGACCGAGGACTACATCTCCGGCCGCTTCGGATAAAACCGCTCCCATACACATCCAGCCCGTGTGTACCCACCACCGGGGGCAACCACCAACGCCCCCGGCACAGGGCCACCACGTGACTGGGTAACGCGTCCTGCGGTGCTGCATGGCGGTGCCACCGCATGACGAAGGGCCCGGCTCTCCTCTGGAGAGCCGGGCCCAACCATTTGTACGACCCCGTTGTGGGCAACTGTTCCGCAGGGCGGAACGGGTGGGCACAACCCCGGAGACCGGCGCCTGTTCAGGCCCGTCCACCCCAAGGACCAGGCTCCGAACCGGAACCCGTCACCCGAAGAACAGCTGCACCACGTAGAAGCTGAGCGCGGCGACGATCGCCGCGGCCGGCATCGTGATGAACCACCCGAGGATGATGTTCTTCGCGACCCCCCACCGCACCGCGTTCACGCGCTTGGTGGCGCCGACACCCATGATCGCCGACGTGATCACATGCGTAGTCGAGATCGGCGCGTGGAACAGAAACGCCGACCCGAACATGATCGACGCCCCCGTCGTCTCCGCCGCGAACCCCTGCGGCGGATCCAGCTCGATGATCTTCCGCCCCAGCGTCCGCATGATCCGCCAGCCACCCGCGTACGTACCCAGCGAGAGCATCACGGCGCACGCGATCTTCACCCAGACCGGAATGTCGTCGCCCGACTGCTGCACATCGGCGATGACCAGCGCCATCACCACGATGCCCATCGTCTTCTGGGCGTCCTGCAGACCGTGACCGAGCGCCATGCCCGCCGCCGACACCGTCTGGGCGATGCGGAAACCGCGCTTCGTCTTGTGCGGGTTGGACCTGCGGAACATCCACATGATCAGGCACATCACCAGGTAACCGGCGACCAGGCCGACGACCGGCGAGATGAACATCGGGATGATGACCTTGTCGAGCACGCCCGACCAGATCACCTCCGTACCGCCGGCAAGGGCCGCGCCCACCATGCCGCCGAACAGCGCGTGCGAGGAGGAGGACGGCAGACCGAAGTACCAGGTCACGAGGTTCCAGATGATCGCGCCGACGAGCGCGGCGAAGAGGATCCCCATCCCCTTGTCACCGTGCGGCGTATCGATCAGGCCCTCGCTGACGGTCTTGGCGACCCCGCTGCCGAGGAACGCTCCGGCGAGGTTCATCACCGCGGCCATCGCCAGCGCCGCCCGCGGGGTCAGCGCCCTCGTCGAGACGGATGTGGCAATGGCATTTGCCGAGTCGTGAAAGCCGTTCGTATACGTGAAGCCGAGCGCGACACCGATGGTCACGATCAGCGCGAAGGTGTCCACGAAGCCTCAGGACTCCTTGACCGCGATGGTCTCCACGGTGTTCGCCACGTGCTCGAATGCGTCGGCCGCCTCTTCGAGGACGTCCACGATCTGCTTGAGCTTGAGCACCTCGATGGCGTCGTACTTGCCGTTGAAGAGGTGGGCGAGCAGCTTGCGGTGGATCTGGTCGGCCTGGTTCTCCAGCCGGTTGATCTCGATCCAGTACTCGGTGAGGTTGTTCATCGTCCGCAGGTGCGGCATCGCCTCGGCGGTCAGCTCCGCCGCCCGCGCCAGCACCTCGATCTGCTGCTCGACACCCTTGGGGAGCTCTTCGACGTTATAGAGGACGACCAGGTCGACGGCCTCCTCCATGAAGTCCATGATGTCGTCGAGGGAGGACGCGAGGTTGTAGATGTCCTCACGGTCGAAGGGCGTGATGAACGAGGAGTTCAACTGGTGGAAGATCGCGTGGGTAGCATCGTCACCCGCGTGCTCCGCCGCCCGCATCCGTTCCGCGATCTCGGCCCGGGCGGAAGGCTCCGCTCCGAGCAGTTCCATCAGGAGCTTCGAGCCCGTGACGATGTTGTCCGCGGACGCGGCGAACATGTCGTAGAAGCTCGTCTCCCTGGGGGTCAGACGAAATCGCACGTGGGGTCCTCGGGGTGCTGGGTTTCGGTCAGGCTGATGCTAGGCGCATCATCCGGCCACGGCTAACCGGCGTCCCTTCAGTGTCGCCCATCAGGCACAGTGATCTACACGGGCCCCCGCCCGGATCGACGGGGATCGGTACCATATACCCACGAGGGGTATACACACCCTTTCTGGACAACGGGAGGACGCGATGACGACCACCGAGGCGGCCGAGGTCACCCCCGAAGCCTCCGCACCCGACGCCGCACCCGCCGCCGCGCCGGCGACCGGCCACGACCACGGCGTGCACGGCTACCACAAGCAGAAGGACGAGCACCTCAAGCGGCTGCGCCGGATCGAGGGCCAGATCCGCGGTCTGCAGCGGATGGTCGACGAGGACACGTACTGCATCGACATACTCACCCAGGTCTCGGCCTCCACGAAGGCCCTGCAGTCCTTCGCGCTCCAGCTCCTGGAGGAGCACCTGCGCCACTGCGTCGCCGACGCCGCGACCAAGGGCGGCGACGAGATCGACGCCAAGGTCGAGGAGGCCACGAAGGCCATCGCCCGGATGATGCGTACCTGAGAGCCCGGGGCCGCCGGCGACGGCGCCCCGGCCGGTCAGCAACGGTCGGCCCGCTCCGTCGCGACCCTCAGCACCTCGTCGATGCGGTCCGCGCTGAGCCGCTCCCCGTCGGCCGCCGACGCGGCGATGATCAGCTCACCGCACAGCTCGATCTCGGCGAGAGCGACGCAGTCCTGGTCAGTGGGCACTGTCGCGGTACTGGGCGGAGCCACGCGCGTTCACCTCTTCCTGCCGGCGTCGGTCTCCCAGCGTAGGGAGCGCGCCACGCACCGCGCATGACTCGTCCGGGCCATTTGGCCATGGCTCCCGGGAGGCTCCCGCCGTTCCCCGCTCCCCGCTCCCCGCTCCCCGTCGCCCGCTTCCCTACACCGTGATCTTCCCGGCGTAGATGTCGGCACGGCTCGGCAGCCGTACGACGACGGGGGTGCCGAACCCGTACAGCAGGGTCGTCGACGCGACCGCGACCGTACGCCCCTTGTTGGCGAAGGTGAACTGGTGCCGGACCTTGCGCAGCCGGCCCTCCGCGTCGAGGTACGCGTCGAAGGGCACGGCGTCCTTGGCGAACCCTTTCGCCGCCGCGGCGAGCGAGCCGCGCACCTGCGGCGAGGCGGCCCGGGCGGCCACCGCGATGTCCGCGACGCCGCGGTAGTGGCTGACTTTCACCCCTGCCAGATCGACCTCGCCGACGTAGGTCACCCGCTGCGCGCCGCGC
This sequence comes from Streptomyces sp. P9(2023), assembly GCF_032436795.1. Lineage (NCBI taxonomy): Bacteria > Bacillati > Actinomycetota > Actinomycetes > Kitasatosporales > Streptomycetaceae > Streptomyces > Streptomyces sp. P9(2023). The sequence continues at coordinate 18,124 of NZ_JAUPWM010000049.1, read as the reverse complement.
AGCAGCTCGGCGGCGGCGGCCGGGTCGGTGGCCCCGCCGGTGACGAGGTTGCCGTCGTCGAGGGTGGTGGTGTCGACCCGTACCCACTTGTCGGCCGGGACACCCGCGCCGCGGTTCTTCATGTAGAGCGCGCCGGGGGCCAGGAGCTCGGTGATGGGCCGGTGCCCGTCCGCCCCGGCGGCGTCCTTGGGCAGGACGATCTGGAGGCTGCCGGTACGGCGCCGGAAGTCGTAGCCGCCCTCGCCCCGGATGGTGACGCGCGTCCCGCCGGTCGCCATCTCCATGCTGGTGGTCGCCTTGGCGGTGCCGGCCCGGGTGAGCACCTCGGCCGCGCCCCGTACGGTCGTGGTCGGGTCGCCGCCGGGCTTGGAGTCCTCGGGGCCGGCGCATCCGCCGGCCATCAGTGCCGCGGCGACGGCCCACGCCCCGCCCCTGCGCCCGTACCGCTGCACCACCATCGCCTGCCAACCCCCAACGCCGTACCGCTGCTTGTCCGGGACCCGCCCGATCCGCATAACGACGGCTTGGGCGACCCGTCACGCGCAGTACCGTGGATGCGTGCACGACCACGCCCGACATCACGCGACCACGACGGAACGCGGCTCTTTCGCCATCGCCCGGTGCAGCTGCGGATGGAAGGGTCCGGCGCGAAGATCGCGGGACAAGGCGAGGACGGACGCGACGGCCCACACGGAGTCGGCGCGGGAGTCGGCGTAGGCCGCTGGCGCATGGGAGCTACGGCTCAGGCCGCCAGGTCACACGCCTCTACGGCTCAGGCCGCCAGGTCACACGCCTCTACGGCTCAGGCCGCCAGGTCCTTCTCGCCGGGGCCCGAACCGATCCGGGGTTCGGGGATGTCGAGGGTCTCGGGCAGGGCGGACCGGTCGGCGGCGCTGCGGGAGCGGACCAGACGCGCCCCTCGGCGGGAGCGGGCGATCGCGGCGACGACCGGGGTCAGCAGGGCGTGGGCGACGGGGGCGAGGAGCAGGGCCACCGCCGTACCGAGGGCGAAGCCGCCGATGACGTCGGTCGGGTAGTGCACGCCCATGTAGACGCGGCAGAAGCCTTCGGCGAAGGCGAGCGCGATGGCGACGAGGCCGAACCTGCGGTGGGCGACGAAGACCCCGACGCCGATGGCCATCGCGAGCGTGGCGTGGTCGCTGACGAAGGAGAAGTCGGTCTTGCCGGCGACGAGGACGTCGAGGCCCTGGTGTTCGTTGAACGGCCGGGGGCGCTCGACGAAGCCGCGGATGGGGATGTTGACGAGGAGCGCGACGCCGGCGGCGAGCGGGGCCCAGACGAGCGCGGCGACGGCGGAGACGGAGTCGGTGAGGGTGCCCCGGCGGCGGACGCTCCACCAGCACCAGAGCGCGACGAGGACGAGGGCGAGCATGATCCCGTACTCGCCGACGAAGCCCATGACACGGTCGAACCAGGGCGGGGCGTCCCGCGCCAGCCCGTTGATGTCGTAGAGCAGGCTGACATCGGCGTTCGAACCGTCCGATGCGAGTCCAGCCACTGCTGCCCCTTGCCTTGTCACGTGAGTCGAACGAACTGCCTGACGCGGGCGTTCCGTTCTTCCTCGATGATCGCCCTGACGTTACCGAAGAGTGACACGTCGTCGCAGCTCAGGGCCTGTGCTTAACGCAGAGTTCCGGCCAACGGCCGGTCTCCGCCAGGTCTCCGGCCGACGCGGCGTCAGGTCTGCGGAAGATGGGTCGGAAGCGCCGCCGCGCCGTCCTTCGTCACCCGGGTCGCACCAAAGTAGTCCGGCGTGTCGATCTTGTCGAAGCGAATGACGGCGCCGGTGCGCGGGGCGTCGATCATGTAGCCGCCGCCGACGTAGATGCCGACGTGCCTGATGGCGCGGGAGTTCGTCAGGTCGTCGGAGAAGAAGACCAGGTCACCGGGGAGCAGTTCGTCGCGGGAGGGGTGGGGGCCCGCGTTGTACTGGTCGTTGGCGACGCGCGGGAGCTGGATCCCGACGGACTCGTACGCGGCCTGGGTCAGCCCGGAGCAGTCGAATCGGCCATTTTGAGCCGCGGTTCCTGTGCCGCCCCAGAGATAGGGGGTGCCGAGCTTCTGCTGCGCGTAGTAGATGGCGCCCGCGGCCTGCCGGGAGGGCTCGACGCGGCCGACGGGCCGGGCGAAGCTCTTCTCCAGGGAACGGATGATCCTGACGTAGTTCTGGGTCTCGCTGATCCGGGGCACGCCACCGGACTTGATGACCCGGTAGGCGCCCGCGTTGTACGCGGCGAGCATGTTGTCCGTCGCATCCCCGGGCACGTCCTTCACGTAGCCGGCGAGCTCGCAGTCGTAGGAGGCGGCGGACGGGATCGCGTCCTTGGGGTCCCACACGTCCCGGTCGCCGTCGCCGTCCCCGTCGATGCCGTGGCCGGACCAGGTACCGGGGATGAACTGGGCGATGCCCATGGCGTCGGCGGGCGAGACGGCCCTCGGGTTCCAGCCGCTCTCCTGGTAGAGCTGGGCGGCGAGCAGGGCCGGGTTGATGGCGGGGCAGAGGTTCCCCCACTGCTGCACAAGGCCCTGGTACGCGGCGGGCACGGCCCCCTTGGCCAGTGCCACGGTGCCGTTCTTGCCGCTCCCGGCGCCCCCGAGGATCCCGGCGGCGGCGGAGTACGTACCGACGACGAGCAGCGCGACGAAGCTGAGGCAGGCGCCGACGACACCGCCGGCCACCAGCCACGCCTTGCCCGCCCTGCGCGCCCTACGCACCGTCAACCACCCTTGGTGTCTTGGCAGTCCATCGAGCGACAAGTCTAGGCGCGCCACCCGTCGGAGGGGTGGGCGGGCCGTTACCCGTTTCGGATAAAGTCCTGCAACCCCGGACGACATTCGGGGCGTCTCCCGTCACGTCGTACAGCGGGATCCGGATACACAGGGGGAAGACCATGAAGCACGTGAGAACGGCAAGACTGACCGTCGCGGGCCTGGCCGCGACACACTGACCGCGGTCCTGCTGACGGGCTGCGGCCCGGACGACGGCGGGGCCGGCGGCGCCCCGGGGGGCCCTGGCCCGACCGAGAGCACGCGCCCCGACGCCGATCGGAGCGCGACCCCGACCTCCCACCCGACCTCCCGCCCGACCCCGCGCCCCACCTCGGCCACGCCGACCGCCCGGCCCATCGCCGCCGCGCTGACGTGCGATCAGCTCCGGAACGCCCCGGTGCAGACCGCCCTCGTCAAGCTGCCCGACTACCCGCGCGACTCGATGCGGCTGACGGACGGCCATTGGGAGGGTGAGGACGGGGTGCGGGTCGACCTCCAGCCCCAGTGCGCGATCGGCCACATCGTCGGGGACGGTGCGGCCGACGCCGTGGGCGTCGTGAAGGTCACCCCGCAGGGCACGGCCCGCTTTTACACCCTGGTCGTCTGGCGCAACGGCCATGGCACCCCGGTCCCCTTCGCCACGGAGTCCCTCGGCGACCGCACCCCGGTGGTCTCCGTCACGGTGACCGGCCCCGCCGTGACAGTGGTCTACCGGACGCGCCGCGAGTCGGACCCGTCGGCGGTCAACACCCTGACCCGTACGGCCGTCTACCGCGTGGCCGGCGCGGGCCTGCACGAGGTCAGTCACGTCGACACCCCGTACGCCGGGGGCTGACCGCCCGGGTCGGGGGCGGGTCGGCGTCACTCCTGCCGGGCCGCCCCGTACACCGGAAGTCCCTCCGTGGACAGGCGGAGCGAAAGCGGCTCGGGCAGTGGGACCTCCTCGCCGTACTTGCCACGCCGCACGTCCTGGTACGCGCCTCCTTCGGGCCGGGTGTGCAGCGCCCAGGTGCCGTGACGGGGGTCGATGACGAGGAGGGCCTTGACGTTGGCGACGGCGTACCAGTCGTTCTTCTGGGAGATGTCCCGCGCCTTCTCTGAGGCGGAGACGACCTCGACGGCGAGTTCGACGTCGAGCGGGTCGATCAGCCAGTCGTCGGACTCCAGGAAGTCGGCGGTACAGACGGAAAGATCAGGCGTCACATAGTCGTCGGGATCACCGGGCATCTCGATGGACGCCATCTCCACGGCGATGAGCGACTTGGGCAGCCGGGGCCTGATCGCTTCCTCAAGCCGGTAGACCACTGCCGCGTGCTTGCCACGCGGCGTCGGGGACATCACGAGATTTCCTCCCACGATCTGCACGCGCAGACCCGTTGTCTGTTCGATCTGCTCGGCGATCTCGCGCAACCGTCCAGGGCGAACGCGCAGGGTGTGAAGCTCGGACATGTGCGGCCTCCGTACCTGCGGCTCGGGCTCCTGAGGCGCGCGAGTGGGGCCAGGGGGAGGTCCTGTGTCCCGCTCGGCGGCCTCTCCACCGTACTGCCAGGGATATGTGTGGGCCTCGGACATCACGGCCTCCTGTCACGACTCCGACCGGTTCGAATACGTACAGTCACGATAGGTCACCCCACTGACACTCCACCCAGAGCAGCTTGCCGCCGCTCCCGTGCACCCCACCCTGGAGTTCGCACGCGCCCCAGCTGTCGGCGCAGAGCTGCACGAGGAGCAGTCCCCGCCCGCGCTCGGCCTCACAGTCGGGCGGCTGGGCCAGCGGCCCCCGGAAAGGCGGCGGGATGACCGGGTTGGCGTCCCAGACGCTGACCCGCAGCCGATCGGGACCCTGGAGTGTGCGGAGGCGGAGGGTGTACGGCTCCGAGGAGTACCGGTGCGCGTTGGTGACGAGCTCGCTCGCCAGCAGCTCAGCGGTATCGGCGAGCCCGCTCATGCCGTGCGCGGCGAGGACGGTACGGAGGGTCCGGCGGGCGACACCGGGGGCGCGGGGGTCGTTCGGGAGTGTGAGCGTGTAGGCCCAGGGGGCGGCGGGCGGGGATACGGTTGCCGTCATGGAAGTCTCCGGTCGGAGAGGGAAGTTGGATGACGCCGTGGCGGGTGCCTGGTGACGAGGCCGCTCCGTCGAGCGGGGTGCTTCCAGGCGGGTGGCCTGCGTCACACACTAGGGTCAGCCGCAAAGGAACTTTGCGGCTATTCGAGAAATCACATGCTTTAACCCTCGTGTGGGTTACGCGTCGAACACGCCTTGGCCGAGGAGGAGTTGCATGAGCGCAAGGCCCACCCCCACCGCCCGCCGCGTCCGCCTCGCCTCCGAGCTGCGCAAACTGCGCGAACGGGCCGGCCTGACCGCCACCGAGGCGGCAAAGGAGCTGGGCACCAGCTCGGGCCAACTGAGCAACGTCGAAACGGCCCGCTTCGGCGTGAGCGCGGAGCGCATCCGCGCGATGGCCCGGGCATACTCCTGCACGGACCAGGAACTCGTCACCGCTCTGGCCGCCATGACTGGCGACCGGACACGGGGGTGGTGGGAGCAGTACCGGGAGGTGCTGCCGACGGGCATGCTCGACCTCGCGGAGCTGGAGCACCATGCCGTGGCCCTCCGCACTGCGTACACAGCCCATATTCCGGGCCTGCTCCAGACCCTTGATCACGCCCGCGAAATCTTCCGGCAGAGCATCCCCGCGCTGACGCCCCCCGAGATCGAACACAGGGCGTCCCACCGAATCAAGCGCCAAGGTGTGCTCTACCGGCCGGACCCGACCCCGTACCGGACGATCATCCACGAGGCCGCACTCCGGATGAAAGTCGGCGGACCCACCGTGGCACGCGAGCAACTTCGGTACCTGTTGGACATGAGCGAGCGCGCGCACATCACGATTCTCGTCATCCCGTTCGATGTGGGCGCTTTCCCGGGCTCAGGCCAGTCCGTCGGCTACGCGTCCGGCCCCGTACCGCAGCTCGACACCGTCCACCTCGACCAGTCACACGGGCCCGTCCTCCTGGACGCGGAGGCCCAGCTGGCCAAGTACCGCCAGCTACTGGACCGCATGGAAGACGTGGCTCTGGACCAGGAGAAGGCCCGGGATCACATCCACCACATCGCCCAACACCTTTGAAGGAACGCGCCCATGTCCCTCACTTGGCAGAAGTCCTCGTACTGCTCCGAAGGTGACGCTTGCGTGCACGTCGCCACCGCCCCCGACGGCCACATCAGACTCACCGAGAGCGCGGACCCCACCGGCTCCATACTCACCGTCACCCCCGACCGCTTCCGCGCCCTGCTCGACGCCCTGAAGGCGGGCGACACCGCAGTAGGTATCACGGTGGCTCATGGGCCGGGAGACGCTGTACACCTCCGGGCGGACGGCACCGTCACGACCGACGCGCGGAAGTGGGACGCGTTCGTGCGCGGCGTGCGCGACGGGGAGTTCGACCACTTCGGGTAGCGCACCGGGGAGTGAAGGGCTCACGTCCGGGCGATACGCGGCCTGAGGTGTAACAACGACAGTCATTGCCCGGAGTCACCCTGCGTGATACACAGAGTGACCATACGCTTCGTCGCATGGAAACCGGCCACGCCATCGCAGGTCAAGACGGTCGGATCGGTCACATGTGCGGTGATCGGGTAAAGAGAGCCGTCAAGCCGTCACACGCGAGCGGTTTCATCAGCGAAGATAGGGCGATGACCCATGCCATCCGGCAGGGGCGACGAACTACCCAACAGGGGCGGTGAGTTACATGTACCTGGCGGCCGAAGAGGGCGACATCACCACCATCATCGGTGGAATCGCCCCGAACTGGGGGCCTTTCGGGAGCCTGGGCAATGAAGCCAAGGTGATGATCGAGGTCGTGATGGCCGTGGCCATCCTGCTCTGCCTCGGCATCGCCATCTGGGGAGCGGCCAAGCAGCGCATCGGCGCGACCGCCCTCCGGGACACCTTCAGCGCGGAGCAGGGCAAGGGCCTGATCGTCGCCGGTCTGACCGGCGTCTTCATCATCGGCTCACTGGGAACGCTGTTCACGATCGTGTACGGGATGGCCGTCTAACCACCTGAGGTCGCGTTCCCTGATGTCCAGTCACCACACCGCGCCCGCGCGGAGACCAGCACGGCTTCTGTCGTACCCGCGAACGGTTGAGGGGGCGTACCCGTCATGAGCCTCGGCGACGACGACATGGGCGGCTCGGGCCAGACCCGCACGCGCCTCCCCGAGGGCGGCACCGGCGACCCGTACGCGACCCAACGCCGCCCGCGCGGCTCGCGCTCGCTGATCACGGGTGTGGGCGTGGTGGTCCTCCTGATCGCCGCGATCGCCTTCGCGAACAGAGGCGGCGGAGACGCCGGCACGGACAACACCTCCGGCTCCACGACCGCCGACGGCAAACAGACCCCCACGGCAGCGACGGGCGTGAGCCCGGTGACGGGCAAGAACGGCCAGATCCCGAGGGGCTTCGCGCGGGACGAGCAGGGGGCGCAGAGCGCGGCCGCCAACTTCTCGGTAGCGCTTGTTTCGGCCGACATCCTGAAGCCGGATCGCCGCGGCGAGATCGTCGCGCAGCTGTTCGTCCAGGACAAGGTCGCCGAGCTCGACGCCAGCTTCGACAAGGCCTACAGCCGGGAGTTCCTCGACAAACTCGGCCTCGACGCCAACGGCAACGCTGCTGCTGGGATGACCTATGTATCGCGCACGGCGCCGGTCGGCACCAAGGTCACGCAGTTCTCCGACAGCGCGGCGACGGTGGAAGTCTGGTGCACCGGCGTATTCGGCACGGCCGGGGTCAGCTCCACCAACCCGGTGACGAACGACTGGTTCACGATGACCCTCGCTCTCCGCTGGGCCGACAACGACTGGAAGGTGGAGAGCTTCTCGCAGAAGGAAGGGCCGGCCCCGGTGAACACCGACCGGACCGCCTCCGACGCCGACGCGATCGCCAAGGCCGTCCAGGAGTACGGAGGCTTCACGTATGCCCGCTAGCCCCCGTCGTTCGCTGCAACTGGCTGCGTTGCTGGCCGCCGTCCAGACGTCCGTCGTGCTGCTGGCCTCCCGTGCGTACGCGGCGCCGACGCCCACGCCTACGCCGCCCACCAAGGAGCAGTGCGACCTCATCGTGGGCCCCGCCCGCGACTACTGCGAGAACGGTCAAGGCTCCGGTACCGGCAACCGCGCTCCCGACCCCACCGCCGCCCTGGACCCCCTCTCCTCCCTCGCGCGCGGATGCGCCGACGCCGCCGTCGCCATCGTCGACAAGCTCTCCACCGCCGTCAAAGAGACCGCCGACGTCGACTTCACCAACCTCGAGTTCCTCGGCCGCTACGCCATCGTCTTCGCCGCCGCCACCTTCCTCACCCTCCTCCTCTGGCTCCTCGCCGTCGCCAAGCGGGCCATGCGCGGCGTCCCCCTCACCACCGCCATGTCCGAGGCCATCGGCTTCCTCTGGCTGACCGTCCTCGCCTCCGCCTTCACCCCGCTCATCCTCTACACCGTCGTCAACGCCACCGACGCCGTCACCGAAGTCATCGCCGCCGGCACCGGTCAGCAGACCGACGTCTTCTTCGGCAGCTTCAAGGAGGCCCTCCAGAAGGGCGACAGCATCGGCGGCGGGCCGATCATGCTGATCATCGTCTCGCTCGTCAGCATCCTCGCCGCCGGCGTCCTCTACCTCGAACTCTTCCTGCGCGCCGTCATGCTCTACGTCGGCGCCCTCCTCGGCGTCGTCGTCTACTCCGGCCTCGTCGACAAGAACATGTGGGGCCACGTCCGCCGCTGGGCCGGGATCATGATCGCGATCATCCTGGTCAAGCCGGTCATCGTCATCGTCCTCGGCCTCGCCGGCGCGCTCTCCTCCGGTACCGGACCCGACTCGTTCTCCGCCGTCGTCTCCGGGCTCGCGATCATCCTGCTCGCCATCTTCGCCTCCGCGATGATCTACCGCTTCGTCCCCGGCTTCGGCGACGAGATCGTCGCCTCCCGCAACAACCGCATCCACCGCGCCGGCGAGAACGCCGCCGCGGCCGTTCTCTCCTCCCCCGCCTCCCTCGTCTCCCAGGGCATCAAGACCCACAGCACCCGCGACAGCGGTGGCGGCGGAAACCAGAACAGCGGCAGCGCCCCGCGCCCCGCCAACCCGCTCTCGGGCGGCGTCGCCGCCCACAGCAGCCGCGGCACGGCAGGCGGCGCCGGGGGCAGCGGGGGCGGCGGCGGATCTGTCCCCTCCGCCGCACCCCCGCCGCGTAGCAGCAGCCCGACCGCAGGAACCCCGCACAGCAACCGCAAGAACTCAGGAGGTGGAGGGCGTTGACGACCCAGTCCCAGCCGGTCGCGCCCCGCCGTACGTATCTCATCGGCCGCGCCCGGCCGAACGCGATCGTCGGCAAGAACCGCGAGACCGGCGAGATCGCCCTCATCATCGCCGGCGCGTTCCTCGGCATGATGAGCGGACTCCTCGTCCCCGCCCTCACCCTGCGGATCGTGCTCCTCGTCGGCTTCCCCTTCCTCGCCCTCGCCGCCGTGTACGTCCCGTACAAGCACCGCACCTTCTACAAATGGTTCGAGATCAACCGCAGTTACAAGCGGTCCCTCAAGCGCGGCACCGCCTACCGCTCCGCCGCCACCGAGGCCGGCGTCCGGCTCGACGGCCGCGAGGTCGAGATCGGCCCGCCCCCCGGCATCGGCCGGATCATCTGGCTCGCAGCGCCCTTCGGCCCCGACGAGATCGCCGTCCTGCTGCACGCCGACCGCCGTACCGTCACCGCCGCCATCGAGATCGAGGGCCCCGGCGTCGGCCTGCGCGACAGCGAGGACCAGGAAGCGCTGGTGGACCGTTTCGGCACGCTGCTCAAGCACGTCGCCAACGGAGACGGCTTCGTCACCCGCCTGCAGATGCTCGCCCGTACGCTCCCCGCCGACCCCGACGCCCACGCCAAGGACGTCGCCCAGCGCGGCGACACCCAGTCCCCCGGCTGGCTCCAGGAATCGTACGAGCAGCTCCAGTCGATGGTCTCCACCTCCAGCGAGCAGCACCGCGCCTACCTCGTGGCCTGCATGCACTACACCCGCGAACTCGCCGCCGAGGCCAACGCCATGGCCCGCGCCGCCCGCCACACCTCCGGCGCCCGCAAGCTCGACCGCGACGCCGGCCTCGCCGTCGTCATGGCCCGCGAGCTCACCGACATCTGCGCCCGACTCGCCGAGGCAGACATCCGCGTACGGCAGCCCCTCGGCCAGTCCCGGGCCGCCTCCCTCGTGCACTCCATGTACGACCCGGACCACCCCATCGACCACATCCAGGCGATGACGAAACGAAACGCTTGGCCGGCCGAGCTCGACGCCATGGAGCCCACCTACCTCCAGGCCAAGACCCGCGAGTCCTCCACCCGCGCCCCCTGGTGCCACGCCACCGCCTGGGTGAAGGAGTGGCCGATGACCCCCGTCGGCGTCAACTTCCTCGCGCCGCTCCTCGTCCACACCCCCGACGTGATCCGTACGGTCGCGGTGACGATGGACCTCGAACCCACCGAGGTCGCCATCGAGCGGATGCTCACCGAGAAGACCAACGACGAGGCCGAGGCCTCCCGCCAGGCCAAGATGAACCGCACGGTCGACCCGCGCGACATCGCCGCGCACGGCCGGCTCGACCAGCGCGGCGAAGACCTCGCCAGCGGCGCCGCGGGCGTCAACCTGGTCGGGTACATCACCGTGTCGTCGCGCTCGCCCGAAGCCCTGGCCAGGGACAAGCGCACGATCAGGGCCTCCGCCGGCAAGTCGTATCTGAAGCTGGAGTGGTGCGACCGCGAGCACCACCGGGCCTTTGTGAACACCTTGCCGTTCGCGACCGGCATCCGCCGCTAGCCACCCGCCACTAGCCGCCAGCCACGCCAGCCGCTAAGGGGCCCGTGCACATGCGAGATCCACTCTCCGCCCTCACCGAAGCCTTCACCTCCTTCCTCTTCGGGAAGGTGGAGACGACCCGCCTGCCCGTCCGCACCTCGACCGGCCAGGCCCAGGCCGTCTACCTGCCCACGGCCGCCCCCGGCCTCGGCGACTCGGGCGTGATCATCGGCCGTGAGGTCTACAGCGGCAAGGGCTACATCTACGACCCCTTCCAGCTGTACGGCCAGCAGCTCCCGGCCCCCCACTGGCTGGTCCTCGGCGAGTCCGGCAACGGCAAGTCGGCCCTGGAGAAGACGTACGTCCTGCGCCAACTGCGCTTCCGCGACCGGCAGGTCGTCGTCCTCGACGCCCAGGGCGAGGACGGCGTCGGCGAATGGAACCTCATCGCGCAGGAGCTGGGGATAACCCCCATCCGCCTCGACCCGATGGTCGCCGTCGACGCCGGCATCCGGCTCAACCCGCTCGACCCGTCGATCACCACGACCGGGCAGCTGGCCCTGCTCCGTACGATCATCGAGGTCGCGATGGGCCACGGCCTCGACGAGCGCTCCGGCTTCGCGCTCAAGGTCGCCCACGCGTACGTCACCGACCACATCACCGACCGCCAGCCCATCCTCACCGACATCGTCGAGCAGCTCCGCCACCCGGAGGCGGAGTCGGCGGAGGCGATGAACGTCGACATAGACGATGTACGCGCCTGGGGTCTGGACGTCGCGCTCGTCCTGGACCGGCTGGTCGACGGCGACCTGCGCGGCATGTTCGACGGGCCGACGACCGTCGGCATCGACCTCGACGCGCCGCTCATCGTCTTCGACCTGTCCCACATCGACCGCAACTCCATCGCCATGCCGATCCTGATGGCGATCGTCGGCGTGTGGCTGGAGCACACCTGGATCCGCCCCGACCGGAAGAAGCGCATCTTCCTGGTCGAGGAGGCCTGGCACATCATCAACAGCCCGTTCGTGGCGCAGCTGTTCCAGCGGCTGCTCAAGTTCGGCCGGCGGCTCGGCCTGTCCTTCGTCGCGGTCGTCCACCACCTCTCGGACGTCGTCGACGGCGCGGCGGCCCGGGAGGCCGCGGCGATCCTCAAGATGGCCTCCACCCGCACCATTTATGCCCAGAAAGCCGACGAGGCCCGGGCTACGGGACGGGTGCTCGGCCTGCCACGGTGGGCCGTCGAGATCATCCCGACGCTCACCCCGGGCATCGCCGTCTGGGACGTCAACGGCAATGTGCAGGTGGTCAAACACCTCATCACCGAGAAGGAACGGCCGCTCGTCTACACCGACCGCGCGATGACCGAGTCGTCCTCGCCCGTCGACCCCGAACTGGAATGGGAGACGGAACAGCGCGCCGCCCTCATGGAGCAGCAGCTGAACGACCCCTCACGGTCGGGAGTGGCGTGAGATGGGGAAGCAGTCTCCCGAGCGGCAGCAAGGAGGGGTCCCGGACGGGCTGGTGCTCGCCCTGGTCGGCATCCCCGTCGGCCTGACGGTGCTCGTGTGGACCGCGACCGGCCTCGCCGCCCTGCTCTCGAAGGGCGCCTGGCCGGACGGGGTCACCTTCACCCACACCCCCACCGCCGTCCGCGCCCTGATCGGCCGCCCGCAGGACCTGGCGGGCGCGTGGCCGGACGTCCCGGCGGGTGAGCTGTCGGGGTACGGACTGTTCTGGGGCCTGCTCATCGGCGAGCTGATGGTGCTGGTGGTGCTCGTGGTGTTCCTGGTGGGGACGCTGGCGCGGTGGAGGACGGTACGGGCGGGGAAGCGGGGAGGCGCGTACGGGACGGGGTTGTACGGGACAGGGGCGCGGAACTCCGCGCGTACGGCGGCCGTTAAAGCGACGGAGGTCGCAGAACGGGTCGCCACGCCCGCCTACGCACCACCCTCGGAGCACCCGCCCGCGCCCAGGAAGCCCCTGGACCCGGACGTGGACCAGGACCTGGCCGAGCCGGTGGCCCCCGTGGCAACGCCGACAACTCCAGCCACTCCGGTAGCCACCGGCGTCGTCTACGGCACCCCCGCCACACGCCGCCCCGCCGCCCTCCAGGCCCTCCAGGACGCGGAGGGCCCGGCCCTCGTCGTCACCTCGGACCCGACGCTCTGGGCCGAGACCAAGGACGCCCGCGGCAAGCTCGGCCCCGTCCTCGTCTACGACCCCGGCCACCTCTGCGACACCCCCGCCCGCCTCCACTGGTCGCCGTCCGCCGGCTGCGAGGACCCGGCCAGGGCCCAGGAACGGGCGGTCGCCCTCCTCGCCCCCGTACGCCCGCCGTCCCGCCTGGACGCCGCCGTCGCGGACACCGCGGAAACGCTCCTGCGCTGCTGGCTGCACGCCGCCGCCCTGGACGACCGCCCCTTCAAGCAGGTCCACCGCTGGGCCCAGGGCACCGGCGCCCACGAACCCGTACGGATCCTCCGTACGCACCCCAAAGCCGCCTCCGGCCACGCCGGCCTCCTGGAGTCCGCGCTCACCGGGCACCCGGAACGGCGCGAGATCGCACAGGAGTTGACCGCCCGGGCGCTCGCCGCGCTCGCGTCGATCCACATCAGGGACGCGTGCACCCCGAATCGAACTGATTCGCTGACGCTGGAATCTTTCGTCGCCGAAGGGGGCACGCTCTATGTGGTCGGTGAACCCATCGAGGACCCGCGCACCCGCCCCGGCGCGATGCCTCTGCTCACCGCCCTCGCCGCAAGCGTGGTCGAGCACGGCCGCCGCATGGCCGCACGGTCATCCGACGGTCGGCTCGACCCACCACTGACCCTCGTCCTCGACGACGCCGCCGCGGTGGCCCCGCTCCCCCAGCTCCCGGACCTCCTGACCACGGGCCAGGACACGGGCCTCCCCACCCTGGCCCTCCTCCGCTCCCACGAACAGGCCCGCGCCCGCTGGCCGGAGGAACTCCTCACGCGGTGACGCCCTACCCGGTCCACCTCGTACGTCCCCGCGGCGAACTGTTCCAGCGCGAGACCCGAGCCACCAGGACCCCAGGTGCCGGCACGTCGAAGCTAGGCCACCGGCCTGAGGTACTCGTACTCCACCTCAAGCGCCCCGCCGTCCCCCTCCAACGCCACGGTCTCCCCGCTCGCCACGAACCCGAACCGCCGGTAGAACGCGGCGGCCCGCGCGTTGTCCTCGTGGACGTACAGCCGCACCCGCCGGATCAACGGCTCCGGCAGCGACCAGGACCACTCCACCCCCGCCCGGAACAGCGCGTCGATCGCCCCCGTACCGCGCGCCTCGGGCCGCACGTACACCCCCACGATGTGCGTCTGATCGGTCTTCGCCGGCCCCCCGAACCGCACCTCGTCCGCCGGCCGCTCCACGAGCACCGTGATCGTGCCCGCCCAGCTCCCGTCCGCGGCCTCCGCCACGAACTGCCGGACGCCCGTCCCGCTCTCCGACGCCCCCTCCGACGCCCCCTCGGCCCGCTCCCGCCAGAAGGAATCGGGCCGCTTCACCGCCTCCTCGTACGTGTCGAGGAAGGCGATCTCCGCCACCGGGTCCTGGAGGGACGCGAGCCGGATCTCGCGGGCCCGCTCCCACTCGTCGGCACGGATCGTACGTATCAGATAGCTCATGCCCCCGATCTTCGGCGCACCCCACCAGCCCCGACAACCGCATTACCGTCCGTCGTACCCCGGTACTACGCCCCACCCCCCACTCCCCGCCCACGGTCGGACGATCCCCCACCCCCCGCTCCGTAGCGTCGTGGACATGATCCGAGCTGACGAACTCACCAAGCGGTACGGGGACAGGACCGTCGTCCAGGACCTCAGCTTCACCGTCCACCCCGGCACCGTCACCGGCTTCCTCGGCCCCAACGGCGCCGGAAAGTCCACCACCCTCCGCATGCTCCTCGGCCTCGACGCCCCCACGCGCGGCCGCGCGACGATCAACGGCCGCCCCTACGCCGCCCACCCCGCGCCCCTCACCCAGGTCGGCGCGCTCCTGGAGGCCCGCTCGCTGCACCCCGGCCGCTCGGCCTACCACCACCTCGTGGCGCTCGCCCACACCCACGGCATTCCCCGCTCCCGCGTCGAACACGTCCTCGGCCTGACCGGCCTCACCGAGGTCGCCGGCCGCCGGGTCAAGGGCTTCTCGCTGGGCATGGGCCAGCGGCTCGGCATCGCCGCCGCGCTCCTCGGCGACCCGCGGACGATCGTCCTCGACGAACCCGTGAACGGCCTCGACCCGGAGGGCGTGCGATGGATCCGTACGCTGCTCAAGTCCCTCGCCGCCGAAGGCCGTACGGTCCTCGTCTCCTCCCACCTGATGAGCGAGATGGCCCTGACGGCCGACCACCTGATCGTCATCGGCAAGGGCCGCCTCCTCGCCGACACGACCGTCGACGCGCTCGTACGGGAGTCGGGCGGCGCCTCGGTCAAGGTCGTCACCCCGGAACCGGCGCGACTGCGCGGCCTGCTCCCCGAAGCGGGTGTCACGACGGAGGAGCCGGACACCCTCCGCATCACCGGCATCGACGCGGCCGAAATCGGCCGGACGGCGGCCACCCATGGCGTACCGCTCTACGAACTCACCCCGCAGACCGTCTCCCTGGAGCAGGCGTTCATGGACCTCACCCACGACTCGGTCGAATACCAAGGAGCAGCAGCCGCATGACCACCCCCGCGATCACCCCGGCCCGCGTCCTCCACTCGGAATGGCACAAGCTGTGGACGGTCCGCTCCACCTGGATCACCGTCCTCGCCTCGGTCGGGTTCCTCCTCGGCGTCGGCATCCTCATGGGCGCCACGTACACGTCCGACGGCGGCGACTCCGACGTCGACACCGTCATCCTCACGCTCTACGGCTCCCAGCTCGGCGCCATCTGCCTCGCCGTCCTCGGCATCCTGGTCACGGCGGGCGAGTACTCCACCGGCCTGATCAGAGCCTCCCTGATCGCCGTACCGCGCCGGCTCCCCGTCCTGTGGGCGAAGGCCACCGTCTTCACAGGGGTCGTCCTCACCGTCTCCTTCGTCGCCGCCCTGGTCACCTTCCTCACGGCGCAGCTCTTCCTCTCCGACACCGACCAGGCCGCCTCCCTCGCCGACGAAGGCGTCCTCGCCGCCATCGCCGGCACCGCCGCCGGCGTCACGCTCCTCGGCCTCATCGCCCTCGGCCTCGGCGCCGCGCTCCGCTCGGTCCCGGGTGGCATCGGCGCCTTCATCGGCGGCGTGATGGTCCTGCCGGAGGTCCTCGGGATGCTCCCGTACGACGCCGTCGACACGGCGATCCGGTACTTCCCCACCCAGGCGGCCGGCGCCCTCGGCTCCGCCACCCCGATGGAGACCGCGGCCTCCCCGGGCGCCGCCCTGCTGGCCCTGTGCCTGTGGGCGGCGGCCACCCTGATCGTCCCGGCGCTGTTGCTGAAGCGCCGCGACGTATGAGGATGAGCGAGTGACGACGGACGAACAGGAGCCGCTCAGCCGCTACATCCAGCGCCAGACCCAGCGGGTACGGACCTTCGACGCTCACCGCCCCTGGGTCTGGGACGGGCTGCTCACCGCCTTCTGGACGGCGGCGGCCCTGATCGACGCGGCGGGCGGCTGGCGAAACACGGCCCGGGACCCCTCGGTCCCGGTCTGGCTGATCACGGCCATGAGCCTGACCCTCTCCCTCCCCCTGCTGTGGCGCCGCCGCCACCCCCTCTCCGCCTTGACGGTGATGGCCTGCGCGTCGCTCATCAGCAACTGGAGCGGCGCGTTCCTCCAGGCCGCGCTCCTCCAGATGATCGTCGTCTTCCACATCGCGCTACGCCTGCCCCTACGACGCACGCTCCCGTGGACGCTCGCCCTCCTCACCCCACCCCTGGTGGTGGGCACGATCCGCTACCCCCAGGACAGTTGGGACCAGCAGATCGTCCCGACCCTGTGGGCGTACGGAATGGTCGCCCTGCTCGGCATCGCGGTCCGCTCCCGCAAGGACTACACCGCCGCCCTCGTCGACCGGGCCCGCCGCCTCGAAGTAGAGCGCGACCAGCAGACCCAGCTCGCCGCGGCCGCCGAACGCACCAGGATCGCCCGCGAGATGCACGACATCATCGGTCACAACCTCTCCGTCATCACCGGCCTGGCAGACGGCGGCCGGTACGCGGCGGCCAAGAACCCCGAACGCGCCGCCGAGGCCCTCGACGCCATCGGTACGACGAGCCGCCAGGCCCTTGCCGAACTCCGCCGCCTCCTGCGCGGCGAGGCGGTGCGCGACCCCCAGCCCACCCTGGCCGACCTGGAGACCCTGATCGCCGGCGTACGCAAGGCAGGCCTGCCGATCCACGTGAAATCCGAGGCGAACACGGAAGGTCTGGAGGCAGGAGCCCAACTGACGGTCTACCGGGTGGTCCAGGAGGCCCTGACGAACACGCTCAAGCACGCGGGCGCAGGCGCGGAGTCAACGGTCGTCCTGGCCTCCACCCGGGAGGAGTTGACGGTGGAAGTAACAGACACAGCCCGTACAACGCGGAACGCACTACCCATCGGCAAGGGCCAGGGAGTCACAGGAATGCGCGAGCGGGCCAAGCTCTACGACGGCACACTCGAAGCCGGCCCGCTGCCCGAGGGCGGCGGCTGGCGCGTACGACTCCGACTCCCCCTGGAGGACTCCCCCTCGTGACGACGGTGCTGATCGCGGACGACCAGGCGATGCAACGCTTCGGCTTCCGCATGCTGTTGGAGAGCCAGGACGACATGACGGTCGTCGGCGAGGCGCCGAACGGCACCGAGGCGATCCGCCTGGTGGACCGGCACCGCCCGGACGTCGTGCTGATGGACATCCGGATGCCGGGCCTCGACGGCATCGAGGCCACGCGCCGCATCGTCGCGACCGGCGCCCGCACCCGCGTCCTGATCGTCACCACGTTCGACCTGGACGAGTACGCCTACGAGGGCCTGCGCGCCGGCGCCAGCGGATTCCTGGTCAAGGACGCCCAACCGGAGGAGCTGCTCTCGGGCATCCGCGCGGTGGCGAGCGGCGACGCGGTGGTGGCCCCCAGCCTGACCCGCCGCCTCCTGGACGCGTACATCCACCACCTCCCGCCCATGACGTCAGCCGCCCCACCCAGCCCGGACTCCCGCCTGGCATCCCTCACGGACCGCGAACGCGAGATCCTCACGGTCATCGCCCAGGGATGGACGAACACGGAGATCGCCGAACGCCTCCACCTTGCGGAATCAACGGTGAAGACCCATGTAAGCCGAATCCTCGCCAAAACAGGCGCGAGGGACCGCGTCCAGGCAGTGATCCTGGCCTACGACACCCGCCTGGTCACCCCGGACCGGTAGCGGGCGGGGCGAATTGGCCCCTGAACGCAGAAAAGCCCCGCACCATAAGGTGCGGGGCTTTCCCACAATGATTGTTCGGCGGCGTCCTACTCTCCCACAGGGTCCCCCCTGCAGTACCATCGGCGCTGAAAGGCTTAGCTTCCGGG
>NZ_JAUPWM010000877.1:0-233 GCF_032436795.1 Streptomyces sp. P9(2023) | reverse complement strand
GTCTTTTAACTTGTCAGGAATGGCTTCATTTTCCACAGACTCTGAAAAGTCGCTATTCAAAATTTCTAATGCTTCTTTTGCGTCATCTTCAGCGACTAATAAACGAACACCACCGATAGCATTTGAGTAAAGCCACTGAGTATTCACTGTATGCTCATCAGCGATAAAGCTTGTTATCCCTGCACTTTCCAAGCTCGCTTTCGCTATATGAGCTTCGTGAGGAAATGAAAAAC
>NZ_JAUPWM010000876.1:0-233 GCF_032436795.1 Streptomyces sp. P9(2023) | reverse complement strand
GGCCACCACCAGCATCACCACCGCCGAGCCTGCCGCCGCATCGCCGAGGCTTTCATAAAGCCCGCGCAGGCTGAGCGTGCGATAGGCCAGCGCGCCGACCAGCGCGGCATAGACGGTGGCGACAATCGCGGCCTCGGTCGGGGTGAAGACGCCGGAATAGATGCCGCCAAGGATGACGGCGGGGGTCATCAGCCCCCAGAAACTGTCAAGGAAGCTGCGCCAAAGCCTTGGAC
>NZ_JAUPWM010000875.1:0-234 GCF_032436795.1 Streptomyces sp. P9(2023) | reverse complement strand
GCCCGCCGGCGGTTGCCGCGTCTTCGGCGGTCCGGCGGTCGGTTTCTTGGTGAGTGGAGTTGAGACGTGTGCCCTTGCGTTCTCGGTGGGTGGACCCGGTGGCCCCGGCGGTCCCGCGCGTCGTGGTCGCAAGTCGAAGCGGCAGAGGCGCAGATCGAAGAGCGGCGTGGAGGGAACGAGTGTGAGATGTCGAGTGGGGGGCTTCGGGGGCGGGCGCGGCGGGGGGGGGGGCGG
>NZ_JAUPWM010000874.1:0-234 GCF_032436795.1 Streptomyces sp. P9(2023) | reverse complement strand
CCCCCGCCCCGGCTTCACGCCCACGACGCCATACCCGTTAGGTAGCTAGGGGACTGGTGTTCAGACGTGTTCTCGTCGGATCTGCGTGCTGAGCGGCGTCGGGGCCTGGGCGACGGGATCCGTACGGTCGAGGTGACGAGCAACTTCGACGAGATCGGAAGAGCGTCGTGTCGGGAACGAGTGTGAGATAGCGAGTGTAGATCTCGGTGGGGGCGGGATGCATGGTGGGGGGGG
>NZ_JAUPWM010000873.1:0-234 GCF_032436795.1 Streptomyces sp. P9(2023) | reverse complement strand
AAAATCAACCACGGTATTGATTCAATCCAAGATGTTTTGTTGTCCTTAATAGATTCTATTTAGAACTACAAGATATGTTGGTAGTCATGTTACTTTTCTGAAAATGAAGTCCTTAATACGATTTAGGAGGAGAGACGATGGAGTTTACTGGTAAATTTCAATCAGACCAAATGACACTTTCTTGGTCTGATGGCACGGAGATCAGTTTTTTGTCACCAACGGCAAAAAAAGCAT
>NZ_JAUPWM010000872.1:0-234 GCF_032436795.1 Streptomyces sp. P9(2023) | reverse complement strand
CGGTCAAGGGTTTTACAAAACCAATCACGGTCGCAAAGTAACCAATTAAAGCTCCGATAACAGGGCTGAGGACAAAGGGAATCATCATCGGTAGGTTAAAGACGATTGGAAAACCGAAAATGATGGGCTCATTGATTTCAAAAAGGCCAGGTCCGACCGACAGGCGGATGATATCTTGGAAGGGTTTGTACTTAATAAAGAGAATGACCAAAATAATCAGGGCGAAGGTTCCCC
>NZ_JAUPWM010000153.1:0-473 GCF_032436795.1 Streptomyces sp. P9(2023) | reverse complement strand
GCCTTGTGCTCAAATCCACGATGCGCAATATTACCTCGTCCGTGATGACGTCAAAACCATGAAGTATGCAAATGACAACGTGGTTAAAGCCGTCGAATGGCAGGAAGACCCACTAATTCAACATGACGAAGTTAAGCTAGGCGGTGCGTTCAGCATCTTCTACCCGACATGGGCAGAAGAATGCGACATACCAAATGGTGCGTCTGTTGATGAAATCCGTGAGGCATTGGGGAACCACCTCACTAAACTCGAAGAGAAGAAAGCAGCATGACGGAAAAAACAGTATCCCGTATGAACTACTGGCTCATGTCGGCAAATGTCCGCTTCAAGCAGGGCGTTACTGAAAAGCTGGCCTTGGTCAATGTGGTTCTCGCCACGTCTGAGCAGTACCTGAACAGCGGTGCACTTGGACGTGTGAACCAGATGGCACAGGTACAGGCTGTGAACACCGGTCTGATCCCGAATAACGGGGA
>NZ_JAUPWM010000871.1:0-234 GCF_032436795.1 Streptomyces sp. P9(2023) | reverse complement strand
GCTTGTTGGAGCCAATCTTGTCCGTCAGAACTAGAATCCGCTTGACTATCAGTTTGTCCAGCGGCCGTCACAGTAAAGTCAGTTTCTGGTGTGATTGATAAGAGCCCTGACATTTCCATTTGGAAGAGTGGCGCGATTCCTCCGCTACTACTTGCTGCTAAGAGATGTTGTGATGAGTCGTCAAAGCCCATCCAAGTGGCAACAACAATATTCGGTGTATACCCTATCATCCAC
>NZ_JAUPWM010000870.1:0-234 GCF_032436795.1 Streptomyces sp. P9(2023) | reverse complement strand
AGATGGCGAACGCTACTTCTTAATACCTGATGAATTACAAAAAGACTTGGCTTGGAACGAAGGTGATCCAATAGAATGGATTGATAATGGTGATGGAAGTTTGACTTTAAGGAAGCTCAGTAAGCTCGAAGCATTAAAGTTAAAAGCATTTGAAGACCCATACGTGAAAGCTGAGTATGACTGACTAAAGCATGATTCTAAGTTTGATCCACAACTTCTACGCAATGAGTCGCA
>NZ_JAUPWM010000869.1:0-234 GCF_032436795.1 Streptomyces sp. P9(2023) | reverse complement strand
GACAACATAGCATGAGCCAAGTCCCCATTGTTCGTTAAGAGCAAAAGACCGTGTGTATCGATATCCAATCGCCCTACAGGAAAAACTTGCTTATGACGAGCTGTCTCATCCAGCAAATCCAACACCGTGTCATGCTGGGCATCCTCTGTCGCCGAAATCACTCCTTTGGGCTTATTGAGAAGATAATAAACAAAGGTTTCGTGCTTCAAGACCTGACCACAGAAAGCCACTTCA
>NZ_JAUPWM010000868.1:0-234 GCF_032436795.1 Streptomyces sp. P9(2023) | reverse complement strand
CAAACATAAAGAAGACCTTGAGCGTGCCAAGAAGCTGATTAATTTTGGTATTACCGGCCCGGAAAGTATTGAAGAGCTGGGCATCAATGCCAAGATGAACGAATTCCAGGCAGCCATGGGTTTGTGTGTACTGGATGAGATTGAAGCCAACCTCAATGCACGTGCCGCAGTAACACGGTATTACGATGAACACCTGCCAGCTTCACTGCAACGTCAAAAGCTGCACACTGGGGC
>NZ_JAUPWM010000867.1:0-234 GCF_032436795.1 Streptomyces sp. P9(2023) | reverse complement strand
CTGTTTGCTCGCATTACACCCTGCCTCGAAAACGGGAAAACCGCGAAGGTGATCGGTCTACCCGACAACACTATTGGTCATGGCTCTACCGAATTCATCGTCATGGCCGCAAAAGACCCGAGCGTCGATGAAGATTTCGTCTACTACGTTGCGAGGCATCCCGAGTTCCGAGCCTACGCGAAGGGTCGGATGGAGGGAACGTCTGGGCGACAGAGGGTCTCCTGGCAAGCAATC
>NZ_JAUPWM010000866.1:0-234 GCF_032436795.1 Streptomyces sp. P9(2023) | reverse complement strand
GCCGAACATTCGCTGCGCCGTGCGGGCGATCCGGTCTGCCAGTTCTTCCCACCGAAACCAGCGGGGTATCGCGGCGGCCAACCGGCTGGTCCAGTCCGTCACCATTGCCAACATGTCGCGGAACCTCTCCGAAAGGCTGACGCCCGGTGATCCTGCGCTCAACGCATCGAGCCCCTCAAGAATGATCGGATCGACGCAGGCATGCAGTGCCGCGTTTTCATCTGCGTTTCGAGC
>NZ_JAUPWM010000865.1:0-234 GCF_032436795.1 Streptomyces sp. P9(2023) | reverse complement strand
CGTTCAAAGACCATCTTTTGAGAATGCTCCTTTTGGGTGCAATTTCATCGAGTTTACTTTTTATCTTTATCCCATCAGAACATCAGGAATATGGATTAGCTTTTGCGTCTTTTTTGCCATTCATAGCATTTTTGTTCGGTGCTTTTTTGGGTTTTGTTAGCAGTAATAAATACGAGTTTCGTTTGGAGTTTAATCACTTAGATGAAACGGGGATTCAATGGTTTACGGCGGCGA
>NZ_JAUPWM010000864.1:0-235 GCF_032436795.1 Streptomyces sp. P9(2023) | reverse complement strand
TTCATGGCGATAAGAGCGAGTGTCCGCGATATCTTGGACACTCTTTTTGCTTTTAAAGCTTCACGGTAGGTAAGCGTCCCCTTACCCACCACGATGGCCTGCCCACCCCCCGTCACCCACCCAGGCTCGATATCGCCATTAGCTGCTGTATAGATGACGCTGGGACGACCCATTTCAATGCCCTGATGTATCTCGCAGCGCAACGCTGCGGCAGCGCTGCCGATGGCCGGGTCCT
>NZ_JAUPWM010000863.1:0-235 GCF_032436795.1 Streptomyces sp. P9(2023) | reverse complement strand
GGTGATGAGCCTGCGGCAGGCGGTGCCCGGTGCGCCGCTGACCGGATCGGCGACACTTGCGCCCTATCAGGCAGGCGGTGCCCGGCTGCGGCTTGCGCCGGTACTGCTTGGCCCGGCGGGGGGCGGCGGAACCGCTATCACCACCCG
Source organism: Streptomyces sp. P9(2023) (assembly GCF_032436795.1). Lineage (NCBI taxonomy): Bacteria > Bacillati > Actinomycetota > Actinomycetes > Kitasatosporales > Streptomycetaceae > Streptomyces > Streptomyces sp. P9(2023). Next base: position 88 of record NZ_JAUPWM010000863.1, on the reverse strand, counting down.
GGTGACGCTCGACGGTCCGCTCGCTGATGGCCACGTCACCGGCCTAGACATTCCGTTGTCGGCCTGGCTCGGGCGTGGTGGAGCCTTC
>NZ_JAUPWM010000862.1:0-235 GCF_032436795.1 Streptomyces sp. P9(2023) | reverse complement strand
ATCATTTTTTACAAGACAAGGCAATGGGTAACGATTAAGCTTAGTGGTATCGATTCTCATACCACTAAGCTCATATGGATACGATTCGATATTATTCAACGCCGCATCAAGCGATTAATCTGATTGAAGCTGACTATAAAAAGTTTGCCTTTCAACGCCACTATCATCTGGATTTTCATATCGGTTTGATCACCAGTGGCCAACAAAAGTTTGTTTATCGTGGCAGCCAACATCA
>NZ_JAUPWM010000861.1:0-235 GCF_032436795.1 Streptomyces sp. P9(2023) | reverse complement strand
ATTCTATCATCAAGTACACGAGGCTTTCTGATCAAGAACCTAGTAAGGACATTGCTAGTAAAAAGATGGGCTATTTTTATGCTGAACGTGATATTTATGAGCGTATCAGTCAAGCCACAGGTGCCGTGAATGTACGACATCCTCTGACGTTTATTCTAGAAGCAGCAGATGACATTGCCTATCTAGTGGCAGATATTGAAGATGCTATTAACAAGGGTATTCTTAGATTCTCTGA
>NZ_JAUPWM010000860.1:0-235 GCF_032436795.1 Streptomyces sp. P9(2023) | reverse complement strand
GTAGCTTTGGCAGAGCATGGAGCAACTCATGCAGAAATGTGTGCGATTTTTGGATGGGCTAAGCAAGAAATGGCCGATGTTTACATTCGAGCTGCGCGGAAACGTAAGCTTGCCGATAACGCCTTCGGTAGGCTTTACGAACGATCAGCGAACAAAAGTGTCTCATTTTTAAGACCTGAGAATGCGACTGAGACAAAAAGAGGAAAAAACCGTGCAAAAACAAAGTAAAAAAAGA
>NZ_JAUPWM010000859.1:0-235 GCF_032436795.1 Streptomyces sp. P9(2023) | reverse complement strand
CGAGAGCTCCCGCATCTTCGTGTATGGAACCCGCGGCATGCTGGAAATCGGGGTGCTACCTCAGACTTTGCGCGTACACGTGGACGAGTCTCGGGACGGGTTCATGCCAGGGTGGACTGAATTGACCGAATCCCACTTCACCCCTCCGTTCGCCCGCACCGAAGCCAACAAGTTCTCGGAACTCCCGGAGCTGGAGAATATCTCGAATTTCCACACCGAAATGCGAGGGTGGATC
>NZ_JAUPWM010000858.1:0-235 GCF_032436795.1 Streptomyces sp. P9(2023) | reverse complement strand
AAAAGAATGATGCGAAATTCCGCGATATGTCGAGTATTGAGCGTTGCCGTGCTATCATGCGTGATAGCGGGTTGCCAGTCAGTGAGTGCGATCAACGGAGCGGGGTATCAGGCAATCCGGTTCGCTAACCCGGAGGCTGCCCGGCTGGCCGCAGACGATCCAACGGCAGGACCGGCGATCTATTCCAACAACCGGCAATGCGAGCGCGACAAAGCGTGTAAAAAGTAACAGGGGT
>NZ_JAUPWM010000857.1:0-235 GCF_032436795.1 Streptomyces sp. P9(2023) | reverse complement strand
CAGGTCGCGCCGCCGCGCCATCGGCATGGTGGCGCCGGTCGGGATGTTGTGGCTGGGCGTGACCATCACCAGCCGCGTGCCATGGGGCAGGCGCGCCGGGTCAAGCCCGCCTTCGTCCACCGCGACAAACGCCATGGGTGAACGCGACCGGCGCAGCACCTCGGCGAAATCGGGGTAGCCCGGCTCTTCGGTGACGGCAAGGCGGTCGGGACCGGCCAGCAACTCGACGGCGATG
>NZ_JAUPWM010000856.1:0-235 GCF_032436795.1 Streptomyces sp. P9(2023) | reverse complement strand
GCCATCGCCGCCTTGTTGCGCACGAATCGCTTGCGGGCATCGGCCCAGGGGCTGCGGCCGCGCACCTCATCCGCCGCCATCCGGTCGGCAAGGCTTTTCATCTTGGCTTGCTCGATCATGGCTTAATACCGGATTTTCGGGTCGATCCACGCATAGAGAATATCGACCAGCAGGTTGAACAGAATGGTCAGCGCGCCGACAAGGATCGTGACCCCCATCATCACCGAGTAATCGC
>NZ_JAUPWM010000048.1:0-51479 GCF_032436795.1 Streptomyces sp. P9(2023) | reverse complement strand
ATGTCGAACTCGTTCGCGGACCAGACCCTGGCCCAGATCGAGCTCTTCACCAAGCCGGAGCAGTACCCGACCGACGTCTACGTCCTCCCCAAGCACCTGGACGAGAAGGTCGCCCGCCTCCACCTCGACGCCCTCGGCGTCAAGCTGACCGAACTCCGCCCCGAGCAGGCCTCGTACATCGGCGTGCCCGTCGACGGTCCGTACAAGCCCGACCACTACCGCTACTGATGTACGCGGCCGACGAAGTGGTGTGCGTGCGCGACCCGTGGCTTCCGGACCGGCTCCTTCGGACCGAGCGGGACGCGCTGATGCCGCTGCTGCGGCGGACGCCCGAGGCGCGGTTCGAGCTGCGTACCGCCTGCCCGGGGTGGACCGCCCGGCAGGTGCTCGCGCACTGCGCGGCGGCCCTCGTCCGGATCGTCGAGGGCCGCCTTGAGGAGGGCGTCTTCCTCCCGGAAGCCAACGCGGCCGACGTCGCCGAGCGGGAGCCGTGGAAGCTGGGCAGGGTCCTCGACGAGCTGGAGCGCGGCTTCTCGGAGGCCGGGCCGGTGATCGCGGCGACGGAGGACGGCACGCTGGACGCCGTCGCCCTGGGGGAGTGGGTCCACGCCGGTGACGTACGGGAGGCGTTCGGCGAGCCCGGTGCGTACGGCGGGGCCTCCCTCGACCTCGCCCTGCCGCTCCTCTCCGTCACGAGCCGCCGCCGGGACACCCCGGCGCTGGTGGCCGTGGTGCCGGACCGCCCTGAGCCGCTAGCCCTGGGGGGTCCGGTAGAGGGCCGGGCCCCGGCCCGCTACCGGGGTGACGCGGCGACGCTCGTACGGCTCTACTCGGGCCGCCCGCTGGTGGGGACGCGCTACGAGCTGACGGGCGCGACGGAGCAGGAACTCCTCATCTACCGCTGAGTTGGGAGTGGGTGCACGAGGCGCACAACGACTCGTCCGCGACAGGCCGGAACAGCGTCGCCTGATCGTGTGCGCCCGTGCACTCCCGTGTGCCGACGAGCCGCGCCGACAACTGAGGCCGGGGCGGCGTGGACGCGGGGGTGGGTACGGGAGTCCTGGGCACAACCTCACGGAGCAGATACCGCACCAGCCCACCGGGCCGGTGTACGGGCGTACCGGTACCGGGCAGACCGCGCAGGATGTGTTCGTGCACGTCGGCGGAGCTGTGCCCAGCGGCCAGCCAGCGGGTGGCAAGGAGCTTCAACTCCTGGTGCATGACAGGCGGGATGTGCCGCAGGACGGGAGAGAGGAGCGGAAGCGCACCGACGAGAGCCTGGGCCTCGTCGAGGTGCTCGTCTACGGCCCTGTCGGGCGCGTCGGGCCCGTCGGGCTCAGCGGCGGCGGACGGAAGGTTGGAGGTGTCTCCTTCAGGATGTTTCTTTGGATGACCGCCGGTCGACGGGGCCTCTGGTTCACCGGCGGCCGGAATCCCGTGCCCCGGTGCGACCTGCGACGACGCTCGTACGGTGCTGGTCCGCACCGTGCTGGTCCGTACGGGCGTCCCGGCCAGGATCTTGGCGGCCTCGCCGGGGCTCAACGGCGTGCTGGAGATGAGCTGTTGGGTCTCCCAGAGCCCGCCGGCCCCCTGCACCCGCCGTTCGTGGACAAAGCCCTCGGCCATGAGCTCCCGCTTGGCGCGGGTGAAGGCACATGACCCGATCCGGGCACGTTCGGCGGTACGGGAGAGGGACTCCTTCGCGCCTTGTGGGAGGGAGAGTTGCCAGGTGAGCAGGCGTACGGCGTCGGAGCTGAGGCGCGGATGCCGGATGAGCTCGTGGGCGAACTGGGAGAAGGCGCGCGAGGGCGCGATAAAGTTCCGGTAGATCACGGTGGACGGCTTTCCACTAGTGGTTCAGGCCCTCGCGCATGGCTGCGAACCATCGCGGGGGCCGTTTTGCGTGAACGTATCGCACGGAATATGCCAACACCGACACGCAGCGTGAAGAACCGCCCGTACGAGTGACCCTTCCGCATGGGGCGGCACCGGTTCCACTGCCGGGCCACCTACACGGTGTTGTCGACCGGGACGGTGCGGTGGAGACCGTCGTCCGGCTACGTTGCCACCATGGCTGACTTCTTGATCGTGGTGACGACGGTGGATTCCCAGGACGCAGCGCGGAAGCTCTCACGTTCGGCGGTGGAGGCCAGCCTGGCGGCCTCGGGGCAGGTGACTGGTCCCATCGAGACGACGTATCGCCATCTCGGAGAGGTCTGCGACAGCACCGAGTGGCAGGTGACGTTTCGCACGGCAGCGGACCGGAGCGCGGCGTTGGCGGAGCACTTGGTCGCTCAGCACCCCTATGACTCACCGGAGGTAGTCGCTCTTCGGATCGAGGAGGGCCGCGCGGAGTATCTGGACTGGATCGCGCGGGCCACCCGCTAGTTCTCCGCACCTTCCAGCAGCGCCTTCACGGGAGCGAGGCCCCGGTACGGCTCCAGACGTTTCAACAACATCCGGGCTCGTCCTGCCGGGCGGGTGGATGCCAGACCCATGGAGAGGTCGAGGACTCGGGACGTGATCGCCGCGGCGTGCTCGATCTCACCCGCGTCCATGTAGGCCGACGCCAGCCACGACAGATAGAGCGCCTTGTCTCGGGCCCTGGTGTCGTCGTACCTGCTGAGTGCGTCGTCGAGCGCGGGGATGGCGCGCAGAGGCCGACGAAGCTCCGCCCAGCAACGACCGGTCATGATCGCGATTTCGTCGTGGTCGACCCAGTAGGCCCAGTCCGGTGTCGGGAGGTCCGAGGGCTCGTTGATCGCTTCTTCGGCAACCTTGAGTGTGTAGTCCGCCTCGTGGGCATTCCCTGAAGTGGCGTGCTGCCAAGCGAGCCGGTCTGCCAGCAGTGCGCGTACGGCAGGCGCCGTCCCGGCGTCGATCGCTTGGAAGCCGGTGGTGGCGTATGCGACACCGGAGTCGCCGCCTACGGTCCACTCCAGATAGGCGAGAAAGGCGAGGGAGTTACCTTCAAGTGCCGGGTCCCCCGCCGCTTTGGAGGCTGCCAGAGCAGTCATGTAGTGGCGCCGGGCGTCCTCCAGAAGCCCGGCGTCGTACGCGGCCCATCCTGCAAGCTGAGCCTGTTCGGCGATGATGCCGCGAAGAGCCCGCCCCGTGTGCTCGGTGTAGACGCCTTCGCCGGCGAGCCTGGTCGTGGCAGCCAGCTCTTGCACGTACAGGCGGTAGGTATCGCCTCCGCCGACGAAGTCATCCAAACGGCGCAAACGGGCGGTACGTTCACTCAACTGCCGTGGCGCATCAGCCCCCAGTCTGCGGCCCGATGCCAGCAGGAGGGAAGGTTGAACAACGGCGATGCCGACGCTCGCCGACGCGGAGATGAAGGAGCGGCGATCCACATCCCGATCGCTTTGACGGGTGTTCTGTTGCTGGCGGCGCAGTCGCCGGGCAAGGACGACCGCTCGTCTCAGCGTTTCCTCTGGCACCCCGAACTCGGCGGAAAGCAGCCGACGCGACTCCGGGTCCGGGAGCCGCTCCTCGTTCTCCCACCTCGACACGGTCGCCTGTTCCAGCGGGTATCCCCGGCGAGCGGACAGGGCAGCCGCCACTTCTTCCTGCGTCCTGCCTGTCGCCATGCGCAGCCGTCGTAAAAGTGGACCGATCGTTTCCATTTGGCCCTCGCTCGTGTTCATCATCGCCTCCACCGGACCGCACGCAGCTTTGTATGGCCAGCCTGGCCATACGTCCTGGCCATGTCGCCGGAATGGCCATGTCCTCTGGCCCATCTGCCCAAACGCGGGGACCCGTTGACTGGTCACACGCCGTCCGGATGCTGAAGGACCTCCGGGCAGCATTCCCGAAGCAGCGGACCGCACGCGCCCCGTCTGCCGCACTGCGCGGCCCCCCTGCCCTGCCACCACCGAGGAGAAGCCGATGCCCGAGTCCCTCCCGTGCCGTGCGCCGGCCACGGTCGACGACGACATGCCTCCGCCGTACGGCGCGCCGAGCCCCGGCCTCGTAGCCCGTGCGCAGTCCGGGCTGGAGAAGTTCTTGGAGCGCTGCGTGGACGACGGCCAGGCCGAGGAGGCCGCCCCGTGAGCGGCGCGGGATCCTCCTTCCACGAGGACGATCACCCATGGCTGCACAAGACCGTGCGGGACATCGCGAGTCGATGCGAGGGCGAACTTACGGCTGTCGTCCACGAGGAGACCAAGGGTGGCCACGTCGTGAGGGTTGCCTTAATCCGCTCCGAGTCCGGGGTCGAGTGGACCACCGCGGCGGACAACGTCCAGTTCGTGCCGTGACCCCGCCATCCTCGAGGACGGCCCGCTCCACCACCTCTGCCCAGGCGACCGCCCGGCAGATGCAGCACAACCAACCGAAGGGACACGCCATGTCGAAAAGCAGCGGCAGCGGAAGCAGCGGAAGCGGGAACGGAGGGGGCGGCAGCCACAGCGGCGGGTCCGCGCCGATCTCCACCCCGCCCCCGCCGCCCCCGTCCAACCCGGACACGAGCACGCCGTCCGGCGGCGGGAAGCACCGGTAGCCCGTGACACCGGCAGCACACCAGGAGCGCCCCAGCCGAACTGAGCTGGGGCGTTGCCTCATCGCATCGGGAGCCCTGCGATCAGACTGGGTTCCCACGTTCTCGGCCGTCGACCGGGCCTGGTTCCTGCCCGACGTGATGTGGCCGTTCCTCCCGGACGAGCAGCCCGGCGGCGCGGGCGCCGCCTGCTCTGCTGCCGTAGACCGGCGCACAGACCCCGCCGCCTGGTACGGGCATGCCGACTCGGACGTGTCGATCGTCACCCAGTGGGACGACGGTCGGCACCAGGGACTGAAGCCGGGCACCGTCCCCACCTCGTCCTCGTCTCAGCCCGGTGTGGTGTACCAGATGCTCGGCGCACTCGACGCCGAGGCCGGCATGACGGTGTTCGACGCCGGCACCGGCACCGGGGAGACCGCCGGTCTCCTCGCTCACCGGTGCGGGGCCCGTCAGGTGACGACCTGCGACGTCGATCAGGCCGTCTCAAACGCGGCACGCGCCCGTCTGCAGGGCCACGGGCTTCACGTCGGCGCGGTCACGGCGGATGCCCTCGCCGGACATGCGGAGGGCGGTCCGTACGACCGATTCCTCTGCACCTTCGGCGTCCGTGCGGTCCCGGCCGCCTGGCTCCGCCAGGTACGGGCGGGCGGGGTGATCGTCGTCCCGTACGGCACCCACTACAGCAACCGCGACACCGTCGTCCGCCTCACCGTCCACCCGGACGGAACCGCGTCCGGCCCGTTCGTGGCCCCGGTCGAGTTCATGAAGGCCCGTGCCCACCGCCTCCGATGGCCGGACGCGGAGGAGTACGTGACCGACTGGCCCAAGCCGTCGAGCACGCATGTACGTCCCGACCGGCTTGCAGATGCCGCGTTCGTCCTCAGCCATGCGGTGCCCCATGTCGCGCACGCCGCCGACAGCAACCCCGACGGGGCGCCGGCCGTCTGGCTGTACTCGATGACGGACCGGTCTTGGGCGGCCGTCACCTGGCCCGACGAGCATGGGCCCGGGAAGGTCTACCAGCGAGGTCCACGCCGCCTGTGGGACGCGGTGGAGGCCGTGTGCGGATGGTGGGGGAGCCAGGGGTGTCCTGGTCTCGAACGCTTTGGTCTCACTGTCACGCCGGAGGGTGCTGCACCATGGTTGGACAGCCCCGGGAACGTCCTGCCCGGGTGGTGATCGAGGAGGCGGGCGTCATGGCCGAGGAGCCGTTGGAGGAGTGGGCCGCACGTCGTAACCGGCGGCAGGCCTCGGACCGTCAGATCACTGGGGCACGACGGGTCGTGCCCCTTGCCGCCGGCTCGAACGCCGCCCACCTGGCCCCCGACGCGCCGCGTCTCCTGCTCGAACGCGGCGATACTGGTGGGTGGGTCCCGGTCGGTGTCGCCGAGAACGCGGCCGAGGCGGCCGCATTTCTGCACCAGTCCTGACCTTCCGGCGCGTACGGCTCTACTCGGGCCGCCCGCTGGTGGGGACGCGCTACGAGCTGACGGGCGCGACGGAGCAGGAGCTGCTGATCTACCGGTGAGGTCTACCGGTGCGCGCGGTCGGTAGCTCGTTCGGTCCCGGCCGCGATGCGGGGTGGGTGGGGTGCTGCTCGACTGAGGAGTACTCCCCTCACCCCCACAAGGAACTGGAGCACCAGCATGGCGGTCATCGTCATCGTCGAGTTTCCGGGCGCCACACAGGAGATGTACGAGCAGTCCAGTGCCCAGGTCACAGCGGCGCCGTGGTGGCCGGCCGAGGGCTTCATCGCCCACGCGGCGGGCCCGGACGGCAGCGGCGGCTGGCGGGTGGTGGACTTCTGGGAGTCGCAGGAGTCGTTCGTGGCCTTCACGGAGAAGGCGATGCCGATCCTCCAGTCGAGCGGGATGCCGACGCCGATCCCGACGTTCCAGGACGCGGTGAACGTCATCCTGAGGTAAGGCGCGGCGCCACGGAAAATGCGTTGCCGGGCCGGGAGGCCGGGCGTCACCCTTCAGTGCATGACCTCCCACTCCTCCCCTTCCGTGGCAGCCTCCGTCGCCGACCTGTTCTCCGCCGAGGGGCGCCTGAAGGCGATCCCGCGCCGGGCGCCCCGCCGCGCGCAGCTCCTCGCGTACCTGGCCGAGACCCTCTTCGAGCCGGCCCGCTCCTACAGCGAGCGTGAGGTCAACGACGCGCTGCTCACCGTCCACGAGGACTTCCCGGCCCTGCGCCGCTACCTCGTGACCGGCGGCGAACTCTCCCGTACGAAGGACGGCGCCGCCTATCGCCGCGCCCTCAAGCCGGCCCAGAAGCAGCAGCCCGGCTCCCCCGGAGGCGCGATCCCGTCCGTCGCGTGAGCGGCGCGGTGGTGGCCGGTCTGCTGGCCGGCTACGGCATCGCGATCCCGGTCGGCGCGGTCGGCGCCTATCTGGTGGCGGTCACGGCGCGCACCGGCTGGCGTACGGGAGTTGGCGCGGCCCTCGGGGTCGCGACGGCGGACGGGGTGTACGCCCTGGTGGCCGTCCTCGGCGGCTCCGCCCTCGTACCGCCGCTCGCCCCGGTGATGACCCCGCTGCGGTGGGTCTCGGCGGTGGTCCTGGTGGGGCTCGCGGCCCGCGCGGCCCGGTCGGCGGTACGGGAGTACCGGGCGAGGTCCCAGGCGACCCGCGACGGCGGCGCCACCGAGCGCCCTCTCAGCCCGCTCCGGGCGTACGTCACGTTCCTCGGCATCACGATCCTGAACCCCATGACCGTGATCTACTTCGCGGCCCTGATCCTCGCGACCGGCCCCGCGGGTCCGGCGACGCCCGTGGACCGTACGGCCTTCGTCCTGGCGGCCCTGGCCGCCTCCGCCAGTTGGCAGCTCTTCCTCGCCTCCGGCGGCGCGCTTCTCGGTCGTGGCCTGACGGGTCCGCGCGGGCGGCTCGGGACGGCGCTGGTGTCGAGCGCGCTGATCGCGGGACTGGCGGTGCACCTCGTGAGCTGACCGGATCCCTGGAAGGACCGCCGATATCCTTTCCGTACGGGGGAGTTGGCATGCCGGGGGTCGCGGGACAGCTGGTCGGCGGGCGCTACCGACTGGTCGAGGCGGTCGGGCGCGGGGGCATGGGGCGCGTGTGGCGCGCCCATGACGAGGTGCTCGACCGCGAGGTGGCGGTCAAGGAGGTGCTCTTCGAGGCTGTACCGCCGGAACTGCGCGCCGAGTTGATCGCCCGCACGCAGCGGGAGGCGCGGACCGCGGCGCGGCTGCGGCATCCGGGGATCGTGACGGTGCACGACGTGACGGAGTACGAGGGCGCGCCGTGGATCGTGATGGAGTTCGTCGCCGGGCCCTCGCTGGGCGCGCTGCCGGCCCGTGAGGGTTGCCTGTCGTGGGAGCGTACGGTGGCGATCGCGGCCACGCTGGTGGACGCTCTCGGGCACGCCCACGCGGCCGGGATCGTGCACCGGGACCTCAAGCCGGACAACGTGCTGCTGGCCGGGGACCGGCCGGTCATCACGGACTTCGGGATCGCCCGGGTCCTGGACTCGACGTAGCAGTTGACGCGTACGAACACGGTCATCGGGACCCCGCAGTTCATGCCGCCCGAACAGCGAGGGCAAGCCGGTGGGGCCGCCGGCGGACATGTGGGCGCTGGGCGCGACGCTGTACGCGACGGTGGAGGGCCGGCCGCCGTTCGGCGGCCCGTCGCTGACGGCCCTGATCGTCGCCGTCCTCACCCAGCCCTTCCCGGACCCCCGTCACGCGGGCCCGCTCGCGGAGCTCCTCGCCTCCCTGATCTCCAAGCCGGCGTCGGACCGCCCGGACGCGGGAACGGTGGCGGAGAGGCTGCGGGCGCTGTCGGCGGGGTACGTGCCGACGGTGGTGTCGGAGCGGGGGGCGGCGCCGGACGCGGGCGCGGCGGCCGACTCGGCTCCCGACGACCCGCGCGCGGCTCTGGCGAGCGCCCCGACTGCATCGGCTGGGTCCGCGCCCGCCCCCGCGCCCGCTCCGGCGCCGCCGCCTCCGGCGCCTCCGCCTCCGCCTCCGCCGCCTCCGCCGTCTCCGACGTCGACTCCCGACGCACCCGCCCTCGGACCGAGCCGCCGCAAGCTTCTGAGCTGGGGCGCCGTGGGCCTGGCCACGACCGCGATGGGCATCATGGATGGCGGGGCTGGCCTTCAGCCCCGACGGTACGAAGCTGTACGGGCTTCCCGCCGAGGATCTCGAACAGTGGGACGTCGCCACGCGCAAACGTACCGGCTTCACGGGCTTCTCCCTCGGCGCCCGAGCCGTCGCGTTCAGGAGGGACGGAAAGACGCTGGTCACGGCTGGCGACGGCCGGACCATCGCCATGGGCAGGGAGGGGGCTGTCGACCTCTGCCGCCGGACCTGACGCCCACCACGCCACGGGCGTTTCCGGCACGGCTTCACCTCCGGTACGGGGCGGCCGGGAAGGTCCGGGAAGGGCGGATTGCCCGTAGGTCTGCCCTTGTGGACTGCGACAGAGCCGGTCAAAGGCCGCGATGATGCGTGGGCCCACGCCAAGCGGCAGAGATGAGGAGTGGTCGATGCGTCGGTCGGCTCGTGACGGGACACAGCGGCAGGGAGCGGCTCCCTCGCCGACCCGTGACCGTGACCGGGACCGGGACCGGGCGGAGGCAGCCCCGAGCACGCGGTCGGGTCCCCTTCATCCCGCTCACCCCTCGGACCTGCTGGCGATGCAGCGCAGCGTGGGGAACGCGGCGGTCACGGCGGTGATCCAGCGCATGGAGGCGGCGCCGGGCAAGCGCAGGCGATCCGGGTCGCCGGAGGAGCAGGGGGCGGCGAAGCACATGCGGGAAGCCGAGTCCTCCTCGGACGAGGAAATGGAGAGCGCCTCGTCCGAGGACGCCGACTACTCCTCCGAAGAGGAGGAGGCGGAGGATCAGTTCTCGGAGGAGGTCATGGATCAGATCGCCGCCGAACAGAACCGGGTGACCGGACTGCTGGAGCAGATGGACGAGAGAGGCGCCCCCGAGCACATCAAGAGGACTGCCGAAGACAAGCTGGAGATACTCACCCTGCTTCGGAACCTGGGGACCTTGCGGTCGGTGGACACCGTGCACGAGGCCATCAGGCTCGTCAGCGCGAAGCCGGCGAGCCCGGCGAGGGCCAAGTATCTGACGAAACTCAACGCACAGCTCGGCTATCTCGCACAGGACTTCCCGACCGAGGGGCCGCCGACCGCGCAGACCCTCCAGGCCCTGTGGCCCGGCCTTGCGTCCGCCTTCGGCAGCAGCAGCGGCGAGGTGGGCGAGGACGGCTGCGAGGACCGGGCCCACGCGATCTGCCTGGCCATCGCCGAGGCGTCGCCGGCTATCGCCGCCCACCATCTCTCGAAGCGGTGGGCAACGCCGTCGGGGGGCCGGCTGCACGCGGACCACCAGTGGAACCACCACGTCGCGGCCTCGGTGACGACCGCCGGCGGAATCCTGGTCATCGACCCGATCTTCGACCGCGGGGGTCCGCTGACCCTGAGCGAGTGGGCCGCGCGTGTCCAGGTGGACCTGGACACGAACGTCCACGCAACCGCCTGGGGCTTCCTCGGAAAGCCGGGTCAGGACAACCGGCCGGACATGGCGAGCGCCGTGGAGTACACGCCGCCGTCCTGACCCCGGCCGCCATGCACGGGCCCCACGCCTCACACCCTGAGCGTCCGCCTGGAGTGGGCGCTGAGCGCGACCGTGACTGCGACCGCGGCCGTGGCGACGGCTCCGGCGGTCATCACGCCGCACCGGGAGCGCCAGGACATGACCGACCAGCACGACTGCGCCGACAGCAGCGACCCGGCGCTCAGCCAGGAGCCAACGGAGGCCACGGACGCGGCGGACCCGACGGAGCCGACGGAGAGCACGGATCCGACGGACCCGATCGACAGCACGGATCCCACGGACCCGATGGAGAGCACGGAGTCCCGTGACCAGAGGGAGAGCGCGGCAGCCATGTTCCGATCGTAGGCCCGGCCCGGCCTCGGGGCCCGGTCGACGGATGGCCGGAAACCGCTGGCGGTGAAGGATAGTGACGCTATCCTTCACCTGGTCGAAAGTGGTCACAAAGCTTCGGGGGAACGCGATGCACCGCTGGTCCGTACGTCACACCGCCACCGCCACGGCCCTTGCCGTCTGCGGCGCGCTCGCGCTGGCCGGCTGCTCCTCCGTTGAGGAGGTGGGTTTCGGGAAGACGGCCAACGTCGAGGTGGAGAAGGGGTATTCGGTCGATGTCACCGTCCTCGGTCTGGAGGCGGGCACGTCCGCCGACCTCGACCAGTTGAAGGACGCGTCCACGTACGAAGGCCGTACGCCGTACTACCTGCGCTACCGCTTCACCAAGACCGACGACGGTGCGGCGGCCGACTGGTCGGCCGACTTCGAAGTCCGGGACGGAGAGGGGTCGTTGACCCGGCTCAGCGTCCTGCCCTCGATCGACGCGACGGGCGACCTCGACGATCCCTTCGACGTCAACACCTTCGACAAGTGCCAGGGCAGCACCGGCTTCGACAAGCTGCCCAAGGGTGGCAGCGTGGAGGGCTGCGAGATATACCTCGCCGACTCCGGCGGCGGCGCCCCGGAGTCCGTGAACTGGGTCCTCGGCGACAAGACGCTCGTGACCTGGGAATAGCCCGGCCGCTCGGTACGCCGCTCGGCGCCCCGCGGCGATCCACGGGCGGGTGAAGAAGGGCGACCGTCCGGCGCACCGAGGCGTCGCTCACGCGGCGTCGCGAGAGTCCGGCGGCAAGGCTGATGGGCACGACCATCAGAGGAGGCAGGCGTGCCGGCCCACGACCAGGATTCCGTACTCTCCCGGCGGCGGTTCCTCGCCGCTGCCGCCGCCACCGGTGCCGCGTGCGCGGGCGCCCTCGCCGTGCCGTCCGTCGCCGGCGCGCGACCGGCCGCGGCGGCGACGTCGTACACCCTCAAGGTCACCAACGACTCGCCCCAGTACCAGAGCTTCTGCCTCTACCAGAAGCCGGTGAACCTCGGCCTCCCCGGCGCGTTCCCGTTGGCCTGGATGGTCGCGCCGCTCTGGCCGCGCAACTCCACGACCTTCACATGGTCCCTGGACTACAGCTTCGCCTGGGCGGTGACCGGCCCGCTCGCACCCGGCGGCACGTTCCAGCCCTGGCAGCAGGTCGCCGCCGACCCGGAGAACGAGTCCCAGAACCGGATCGGGTTCGACTTCGACAACGGAGTGTACGAGTTCGTGCCCCCCGCCTCCGGAGGAAGCCCTCAGCCGGGCTCGCTCGGCATCGAGGTCCATGCCGACGTGCCGGACGACACCGCCTCGGTCGGCATCGGCATGGCGTCCGGCCCGGTCTTCGCGGCGCAGGCCGAGCCCGGCGCGAACCCGGTGTTCACCCCGCATCCCCAGTACTGGATCACCGCCGGCACCTTCACCCGCGGCGAGATCCTGGACATCGAGGAGATCACGAACGAGATCGAGGTCCCCTTCGTCGACACCTTCTCGATGCGGGTCGTCCTCGGGGTGAGCGGCCAGTGGTCGGTGCTCCCCGGCTGAGGGCGGCCTTTCGCGCGAACGGGTGTGGTCGGCGTGGGAGCGGCGTGTTGGGGTCGGGGTCGAGAAGCGTGATTGGCAGAGCCACCCGGCCATGTGGACCACGGAACTGCTCGCCCGCCTCCAGGCCACCGACCAGCGCTACGACACCGACCGGGACGGGACCGTGTCGGCCGCCGAGATCAGGACGCCTTACCGCCTCAGTCGATGTGGACGATCTGGAAGGCCTCCGCCATGCGGCCCGGGGGGAGGCCGCCGGTTGTGGCGTGTTCGGTCAGCCAGGTGCGGAGGAGGCCTGCCAGGTCGTCGAAGTGGGCCGTCTGGGAGGTGTGGATGCGGAGGGCTTCCACCTTGCGGTCGAAGACCGTGGTGACGTCGACGTACTGGTTGGGCGTCGGGCCCGTCATCAGCCACAGTTCGTGGACGGTCCACGGCTCCAGGCCCTCCTCCTTCAGCAGGGAGGGGTGGGCGAAGGGGTTGCGGGCCTCCGGGTAGATCGCGCGGAGGCCGGCGTCGCCGACCGCGCGGTGGTCGGGGTGGAGGTCGGCCGCGCGGGCCCAGTTGATCTCCGGGGAGGGGATGATCACGCGCTGCGGGCGCACCTGGCGGATGACCCGGCACAGGTCGCGGCGGAGTTCCGCGCTCGGCTCCACGAAGCTGTCGGGGTAGCCGAGGAAGCGGACGTCCGCGACGCCGCTGAGCTTGGCGGAGTGGACCTGTTCGGCGCGGCGCAGGTCCGCCATCGCCTGGCGCGGCAGCCGTTCGTCGTAACCGCCCGCGTCGCCGTCCGTGACGATGCAGTACGTGACGCGGGTGCCGCGCTCGATCCACCGCATGACCGTGCCGCTGACGCAGAACTCGATGTCGTCCGGGTGCGCGGCCACCACCAGCAGGGACTCGGGGGGTGTGCGGTTGAAGTCCTCCATGGGGTCAGCGTGTTGGTGGGGGCGGGGGCGTCGCAAGGCCATGCCGTGGCGTGAACTGGACATGGCACTTACGCGCCATTCAAAAAGTTGGTAGGTTCAAATCAGCGAGTGAGTAGGTGTGACAGGGATGCAAGGGATGTCGACGATCCGGAGGCGACCGTCATGTGCAGGATTTTCGGCTCCTTCGCCGCTGGTGCCGGTGCTGGTGCCGGTGCGGCGGCTGCCCGAGCGGCCCGGCCCGACGCCGCCGAGCTCGCGGCGGTCTCCGCGCGTCAGCGCCACGGCGGCCCCGACGAACACGAGGTGCTCAGCGGGGCCGGCTGGTCGCTCGGCTGCGACCGGCTCGCCGTCACCGACCCCTGTGGCGGGCAACAGCCGTACCGGCTGGCGCACATGCCCGGCATCCTCGCCGTCCTCAACGGCGAGCTCTACAACCACACCGAGTTACGGCTGCACCTCGCCGCCCGCGGCCACCGCTTCCCGGACAAGTGCGACGGCACCCTGCTGCCCGCGCTGTACGCCGAGTACGGGCCCGCGTTCACCGAGCACCTGGAGGGCATGTTCGCCGTCGCCGTCCTCGACCTCAGGCCCGGACGTACCCAACTCGTGCTCGCCGTCGACGACATGGGCATGAAGCCCGTCCACTGGCACCACGACCCGGCCGACGGCTCCACCAGGTTCGCCTCCGAGATCCCCGCGCTGCTCGCCTTCGAGGGCGTACGGATCGCCCCGCGCGAGGACTCCCTCGACACGGTCCTCGCGACCCGCACCTCGTTCTCCTCCCGTACGGCCCTGGACGGCATCGAGGTCCTCGCGCCGGGCGCCACCGCCGTCGTACGGCCCGGGTGCCGGCCTGTCGTTCGTCGCCGAGCGCCTCAACCAGCCCAAAGCAGCCTTCAGTTCGATACCCAGGACGTCCTGCGCCGCGAAGTCCGCCGGCTCGCCGAGTCCGAGCTGCCCGTCTGCGCGATCACCAGCGGCGGGCTCGACTCGGGGCTCGTCACCGCCCTCGCCGCCGAGTACGCCCGCGAGACCGACGCGCCGCCGCTGCACACCTTCCACCTCACCTACAAGGGCCGCTGGCCCGACTCCGAGGTGGCGCACGCCCGCTCCGTCGCCCGCCGCGCCCGTACCGTCCACCACGAAGTCGCTCTGGATCCGGACGAGTTCGGCTCGCTCCTGACCCGTACGGTCCGCCACCTCGGCCAGCCCAACGCCGACCCGATCGCCCTCTCGACGTACGCCCTCTTCCGCGCCGTACGCGAGGCGGGCTTCACGGTCGCGCTCGCCGGGGACGGCGCGGACGAGCTGTTCGGCGGGTACGAACGGATGCGGGCCGCCCTCGACGCGCCCGAGGCCGACTGGGTCGGGGCGTACGTGGACGCGCTGTCGGCGGCGCCGCGGCTGCTGCGGGAGCACCTGTACACCCCCGCGTACCGCGCCTACATCGCCGAACAGGGCTCGGCCGCCGACCGCATCGAGCAGGAGCTGCGCGGACACGGAGGTGCCGGCGGGCCGGACCGGATGACAGCCCTGACCGCCTTCGAGACGCGCTGGCGGCTGCCCGCGTACCACCTGCGGCGGGTGGACCACCTGTCGATGGCGTGGGCGGTCGAGACCCGGCTGCCGTTCTGCCAGCCGGGCGTCGTCGCGCACGCCCGCTCCCTGCCGCCGGGGGCGCTGCGCGGCAAGCGGGCGCTGTACGAGGCGGGGCGCGAGCTGCTGCCGGCGTCGGTACTCGCCCGGCCCAAGCAGCCGTTCACGCTCCCGATCGCGGCGATGCTGACCCCGGGCAGCCCGCTCCTCGACACGGTCCGCGAACTCCTCTCGCCGGGCCGCCTGGTCCTCGGCGGCAAACTCCGCGCCGACCGCGTACGGAAGCTGCTCACCCGCCAGTTGGAACGCCCCAACCAGCGCGACGCCCAGGCCCTGTGGGCCCTGGCCGTGCACGAGCTGTGGACGGACGTGGTCCAGGGCATGCGGATCCCGGTCGGCTGCGTGGCGTGAGAGCCGCGGATCCCGGTCGGCCGCGTGGCGCGAGCGGCGGAAGACGCCGAACCGGGCTCGTCCCGGTCAGCGTCGTCCGGGCCGAGGACGCGCCCGGGCCGACGCTCGTCGTCGAGGTGGAGCGGCTGCCGTACGGGGCGATGGCGGTCGGCGAGGAGCTGTCCGCCCTGCGCGCGGCGCTCGAAGCCCGCACGCCGTACGGCCACCTCGACAAGATCGCGCTGTACGGGCCCTCGGCCCGCCCGGACAGCGACCTCGACTACCGCTTCGTGCAGGCCCTCCCGGGCGGCGGCTTCGACTTCCGTACCGGCTGCGGCCACTCGCTCCTCGCCTGCGTCGTCGCCGCCGCCCGCCCCGGCCCGGTCACGGTCCACGCGGTGACGACGGGAGACCTCGTCCGCTGCACACCCGAACCATCGGTGAAGAGTCCGGGCGGGGCCCACACCCTCCGCTTCCTCCGCGCCCCCACCGCCCCCGGCACCCTCCCCACCGGCCGCCCCCTCGACGTCCTGCGCGGCGGCGTCCCCGTGTCCCTCGTCCGGTACGGGAATCCGTACGTCTTCGTGGACGGCCGACACCTCGGCGTACGCACCGAACGCGCCCTCTTCCGCGCCGGGGACGACGTCCGGCGCGCCCTGCTCGGGCTCCGCGCTCATGCCGCCCGCCTCCTCGGCCACGACGACGCCTCCGCCCTCCCCAAGATCGCCGCGTTCACCCACCAGCAGACCGGAATCGCCGTCCGCGCCCTCACCGTCGGCGGCTGGCACCCCCGGCTCGCGCTCACCGGCGCCGCCGCGCTCGCCGCCGCCGGGGCGCTCCCCGGGACCGTCGTGCCGGACCTCGCCGGGCGGGCCGTCCGCACCCCCGGCGGGCGGACCGTCACCGTCTCCGCCGGCGCCCAGCACGTCGCCGTCCGGCACAAGCGCGCCACCGTGCTCGATCGCTTCGAACTGCCCTGGCGTATCCACGCAACGGCGTGAATGCGCACCCCTCTCACCGGGCCTTCACCGCCTTTCCTCTGCCACGCTGAAATCCGACCGGAAACCGGTATCCAGGGCATGGGGAGAGCGGACCAGTATGAAATTCGAGAACCTGCGTGTCGTCGTGACCGGAGCCTCCCGCTATTTCGGCCGCGCGCTCGCCGTCGGATTCGCCCATCTCGGCGCCGAGGTCTACGTCTCGGCCCGCACCGTCGAGGCCGCCGAACGCACCCGTACGGAAGTCATGGGCTCCGCCCGCGACCGCATCCACGCCTTCGGCTGCGACCTGTCCCGCCCCGCCGAGATCCGCGCCTTCGCCGCGCAGGTCGGCGAGCGCACCGACCGGGTCGACCTGCTCGTCAACAACGGCGCCCGCTGGCTCGACGCCATGGACCTGGAGGCGGCCAGCGACGAGAAGATCGTCGAGACGATCGAGTCGACGGCCGGCGGCACGGTCCTGATGGTCAAGCACTTCCTGCCGCTGCTGCGCGGCTCGCACCGCCCCGACATCGTCAACATGGTGGCCGTCCGCGACGCCGAGGGCGCCTCCGCCGCGGCCACCGGAGCCGGCGCCGCCCACGAGGCGTTCTGGGCGGCGAAGAGCGCGCAGGCCGGCTTCGCGGACATCCTCGCGCGCCGGCTGCGCCCCTCCGGCGTCCGGGTCTTCTCCCTCTACCCGCCGGACTTCTCCACCTCCGACCCGAGGTTCACGGAATGGGACGGAGTGCAGCCGGCCGACGGAATAGGGCCCGACGAAAAACTCACCACGCAGGCCCTTTTCGAATGCGTCGTCTACGCCGTCGAACAGCCCCGTGACTGCTTCATCCGCTCCTTCCATTTCGAACCCCGCTGAACCCCGCTCAACCCCGTGTCAAGGAGGTCCCATGAGCACCCCTGTCTGGATCACCGCGACCCCTCCGGCCACCCATGGCGAACTGCACATCGGTCATCTCGCGGGGCCGTACGTCGCCGCCGACGTCCTCACCCGGTTCCTGCGCGCCGAGGGCGAGCCCGTACGGTTCACCACCGGCACCGCCGACCACGCCAGCTCCGTCGAGGTCCGGGCGCTGCGTCACCACCGCAAGCCCGAGGAGGTCGCCGAGGGCTATCGCGCCGCGATCACCGCCGACTGGCTGCGCTCGGGCGTGGAGTTCGACCACATCGTGCGCCCGCGCCGGGACCGCGGCTACGGCCGCTGGGTGCAGGAGCTCTTCAGCCGGCTGTACGCGCAAGGCGTCATCGCGCCCCGGACCCGCCTGCTGCCCTACTGCGAGCCGTGCGAACGCTGGCTGTACGGCGCCCACGTCACCGGCACCTGCCCGCACTGCGGCGCGGTCAGCGGCGGCGGGACGTGCCACGAGTGCGCCCGCCCCAACGACGGCGGCGACCTCATCGCGCCCCGCTGCTCGCTCTGCGAGACCCCGGCGCTCTCTCGCCGCTGCCGCAGGCTCTACGTCCCCCTGGAGCCGTTCCGCGAGACGCTCGCCGAGTACTGGGCGACCGCCGGCCTCCCGCCCCGGCTCGCCGCGCTGTGCGAGTCGCTCGTGGAGGACGGGCTGCCGGACATCGCCGTCGGCCACCCGGCCGACTGGGGGCTCCAGGTGTCCGTCGAGGGCTTCCCCGACCACCGGATCGACGGCTGCTTCGAGGCAGCGGCGATGCACCTCTTCGGCTACGACGTGAAGGGGCCGCTGCCGCGCCGCGCCATCCACTTCTGCGGCTTCGGCCACGCCTTCTGCCACGCCGTGCTGCTGCCGGTGCTGCTTCTCGCCCAGGACATCAAGCTGCCGCAGGACTTCTGCGTCAACGAGTCGTACGTGGTCGAGGAGGGTGTCCAGGAGGGCAACGTCTGGGCGCTCGACCTGCTCACCGAGTACGGCTCCGACACCCTGCGCCGGCACGTCCTCCAGGCCCGCCCGCTGGGCCGCCGTACGGTCTTCCACCGGGACCGGCTCGCCGCCGCCCGCCGCGAGCTGGACGAGAGCTGGAACAGCTGGCTGGCCCGGCTCTTCACCGCCGTACGGGAGGAGTGCGCCGGGCTCGCCCCGCCGGCGCTGCCCGGTGGCACCGGCTGGGAGATCCTGGAGCGGCGGCTGCACCGGGCGGTCGAGGACCTGCGCGAGGCGTACGGCCCCGATGCCTTCGACCCGCGCCGTGCGGTCGCCGTCCTGGACGAGATGGTCCGCTCGGTGGCCGACTTCGGCCACGTCAACGCGCACGAACGCTGCCGCCCCAGCACCGCGTGCCCCCATCTGCCCGCGCTGTCGGCCCAGTTGGCGGTCGCCTCGGCGCTCTCCGCCTGGGCGCGGCCGGTGATGCCGGAGGGCGCCGACCGGCTGGCCGCCGCGCTCAAGACCGAGCCGGGCCGCGCGATCGACACGACGGCGCTCACCCCGCCCGCCCCGGGCACCCGGCTGGCACCCCCGTCGGGCCCGGTCTTCGGCTTCTGACGGGTCGGCCCCCCGACAAGCACCGCGCCCCCCACAAGCACCGCCCCCCAGCACCCCCCAGCGTCTCCGCCCGAGCACCCCCACCCCAGCGCCGCCCCCCACCCCATCCCTGCCGCGTGGACCGTGCGCGCGCGACGCGCGGGGGCACGTGGCCCGCCCTCACAGGAGCCCCACGTGTCCCTGCGCGTCGCCATGCTCAGCGTCCACACCTCCCCGCTGCACCAGCCGGGCACCGGGGACGCCGGTGGCATGAACGTCTACATGGTCGAACTCTCCCGCGCCCTCGCCGAACAGGGCGCCCAGGTCGACCTGTTCACCCGCTGCCGGGGCGAGGGCCGGCCCCCGCTGGTCGAGCTCGCTCCCGGCGTCCGGGTCCGCCATCTGCACGCGGGCCCGCGCCGGGCGCTCCCCAAGGAGGCGATGCCCGGCCTGGTCGTGCCGTTCTCGCTGGCCCTGCTCAAGGAGAGCACCCGCTACGACCTGGTCCACTCCCACTACTGGCTCTCCGGGCAGGCCGGCCGCATCGCCTCGGCCGGCTGGCGAATACCCCTGGTGCACACCGCGCACACCCTGGCCCGCGTGAAGAACGCGGCGCTCGCAGCGGGCGACACCCCCGAGCCGGAGCTCCGGGTCCGGGGCGAGCACCAAGTGGTCGAATCCGCCGACCGGTTGATCGCCAACACGGCGGACGAGGCCACGGCGCTCCAGACGCTCTACGGGGCGGCGGGCCCCCGCACGGAGGTCGTACGACCCGGGGTCGACCTGCGGACCTTCGGGCCGGGCGAGGGCGGCCGGGCGGCGGCCCGGGTCCGGCTCGGGCTGCCCGCCGACGCCTTCGTCCCCCTCTACGCCGGCCGCATCCAGCCCCTCAAGGGGCCCGACGTACTCGTCCGGGCCGTGGCGGAGCTGCTGCTCATGGCACCCGATCTGCGCCGGAGGCTGCTGGTGCCGGTGGTCGGGGGTCACTCGGGGGCGACCCGGGAGGGTTCGGCCTGGCGGCTCGCGCAGGAGCTCGGGGTCGCCGATGTGCTGCGGCCCTGTCCTCCCGTACCGCAGGAGCTGCTCGCGGACTGGTACCGGGCGGCCGACGTGCTCGTGGTGCCCTCGCGCAGCGAGTCCTTCGGGCTTGTGGCACTGGAGGCGCAGGCGTGCGGGACCCCGGTGCTCGCGGCGGCGGTCGGCGGGCTGCCGACGGCGGTGTGGGACGGGGTGACCGGGCTGCTCGTACGGGGGCACGACCCGGTGGAGTACGCCCGCAGGCTGCGGTGGCTCGCGGCGCATCCGCGGGCGCGGGCCACGATGGGCGAGGCGGCGGTCGCGCACGCCCGGGGGATGAGCTGGCGGGCGTCGGCCGCGCGGACGGTCGAGGTGTACGAGGCCGCCAGGCGGGATTCGGAGCATGGGCTCGGGGTGCGGGTGGGGCAGGGGCGGCGGCACGCCCCTGCCCCGGCGGCCCCTCTCTCCTGGAGGAACGAGAAGGCCGTCGTGCAAGTCTAGCATTTCTTTTGGTCCAACCAAAAGAGTGAGGAGTCCCGGATTCCTCAATTCCGATACGGCGAAAGCGGATTGGCGCTTTGACGCATCTACGCCATGGCAGATCCACGCATGGAGAAACTCTGGATCTGATTCCCGGGGCAGGCCACGATGGAGATGTCTTCAGGGAACGCCCGGCGGCACGGGCCCCCCGAAGCCGGAATTCGCTTTCCAACTCCTGGAGGAAACATGTCTGCTGCGCGTATCGCAGGAATTCGGAAGACCGTCCGCCAGTTCGCCGTCGCCATCGCCGCCTGTACGGCGGTCGCCGGCGGCGCCGCGCTGGTCGCGGCCCCCGACGCCCCCGCGCCGGCCGGCCCGAGCGCGGTGGCCGACGGCCAGGACAACGGCTGGCCCGTCCCGCCGCCGTCCCCGGCCCCGGTGCCCGTCAACTGATCGTCTGCCGAGCTGAATTCGTAAACGTAGTGCCAGGGAGTCGCAGAGGGCCCCGCAATCGCGCGCAGCGATTGCGGGGCCCTTCGCATGACGGGATGTGTGACGGAATATGCCGCGTCAGTCCAGCCAGCCGAGCTGAACGGCCCGCGCGCCCGCCTCGAAACGGCTCGACGCGCCCAATTCCTGCATGAGTTCGGAGATCATCCGGCTCACCGTCCGCAGCGACACCCCTAGGGTGCGCGCGATCTTCTCGTCCTTCATCCCCGAGGCGAGCATGTGCAGCGCCGCCCGCTGCTGCTCCGAGAGCCCGTCCCCGCCCCGCTCGGGCGCCACGTCGTTCCCGTAGGGGGTGGCCGTGTGCCAGCAATGCTCGTACAGGCTCAGATACGGCCGTACGAGCGCGCTGCCGCGGGCCAGGATCGCGCCCTCGCCCGGGTCCTCGGGCCGGATGGGGACCAGCGCGAACTGCCGGTCGGCGATGATCAGGTTCATCGGCACGGACGGCGCGAGCCGGATCTCCACGCCCAGCTCGGCGCGCTTGCCGAGGAACTCCGCCATGTCCGGCAGCGCCGCCTCCTGCCGCCCGTAGATGGCGCGGACCCGCACCCCGTTGCCGATCTGCCGGCGGTCGCGGTCGAGCATCCGCTCCGGGTTCTGCCGCCCGGGCGTCCCCGGGTGCAGGGAGGCCGAACTCTCCTGCATCACATCGGTGATGTCCTCGATGGCCTGCTGGATGCGGCGGTAGTCGGTGAGCGCCTCGACCTCCGCCTCGGCCCGGGTCAGCGCGTCGGCCCGCAGGAACGTGCCGGCCAGCGTCTCCAGCGTGCTGTACGCCCGGTCGGCCTCGGCGAGGTGCTCGCGAAGCCGCTCGCGCTCCCGCTCAAGGAGGCGGAGGAGCGCGATCTCGGGGTCGATCGCTGCGACGACGTCCGGGTCCGAGCGCCAACTGCCGTCCTGGACCGCGGTGATGGTGGCGTGCGCGGCGCCGGTCGGGACGATCAGGCCCAGCGAGACGAGGTCGTCACGACATCGCTCGTACTCCTCGGGCGCGAGCCCTAACTCTTTGCAGACCTCGCCGAAGCTCGACACACCGCGCCTGCGCAGCTCCTGATAGACGGTCAGGATCGGGTCGGATCGCTCGTCCCCGCCGCATCCGTCGCCAGCCGTGCCCGCTCCCAAGCCCGTGACCATGGCGAAGTGACCCCCCTCTTCGTCCGCGCCGCCGCCCCGCCTCACCTTGTCACAAGGCTCGGCGGGAGTCCGAGATGCCGATCTTGGATGTGTCGTGCCTCACGCGTCGGCTTCACCGTCCAGGAGGCCGATCCTGGCCGCCTTCACCCCGGCCTCGAAGCGGCTCGCCGCGCCCAGCTCCTGCATGACCTCGGAGAGCAGCCGGCTGACCGTCCGCAGCGACACCCCCAGGTTCTTCGCGATCTGCTCGTCCTTGATGCCGGAGGCGAGCATCCGCAGGGCCGCCCGCTGCTGTTCGGAGAGCCCGTCGCCGCCGCGCTCGGGCTTCTCCTCGTCGCCGTACCGGCCGGCGGCCTGCCAGCAGTACGCGTAGAGGGACAGGTACGAGCGGACCAGACCGGGCCCACGGGCCAGGATCGTCGCGGAGTCGGGGTCGTGGGGATCGGTGGGCAGCAGCGCGAAGTTCTCGTCGGCGAGCACCATGTTCATCGGCACGACCGGGGAGAGCCGGATCTCCACGCCGAGCGCGGCCCGCTCCTCCAGGTGCTGCGCCATGTCCGGTACGGAGCTGATCCGGCGGCTGTACATGGCGTGGACGCGCACCCCGCGCGCGGCCCAGCGGCAGTCGCGCGCCAGCTCGTCGGCCATGTCCTCACGCCGTACCGACCCGGTGTGCATGGAGTGCACGGAGGTGCGGACGGCGTCGGTGAGCGCGGCCAGTTCCTGGCGTACGCGCGCGGTGTCGGCGACGACCTCGACGTCGACCTCGGAGCGGGGCGCCGCACCGGCCCGCAGGAACGGTCCTGCCAGCGTCGCGAGGGTGGCCTGCGCCCGGCTGGTCTCGGCGAGCCGGTGCTCCAGCCGGTCGCGCTCGCGCTGGAGGAGGCGTACGAGAGCGGTGTCGGGCTCGACGACGGTGTGGGTGGCGGTGTCCGTGACGTCCGTGATCAGTCCGAGGGCGGTGAGTTCGGCGCGGCAGCGCAGCCGTTCGTCGGCGGAGAGCCCGAGGCCGTCCGCCACGTCTTCGAACGCGGTGCCGGAGCCGGAGTCGGAGGCGGGCCGGGCACGGAGTTCGAGATAGACCGCGAGAGCCTGTTCGCTTCCCGTACGCGTCCCGGTGGCGTGTTTGGACACTGAGCAGCAGACTCCCCTCGGACCAGCGGGTCCCGTTGAATCGCCCCGCTAGACCCTGCCACAAAATCGAACGACACGCACGGTGTTCAACCGGCTGCGCAGTCGGGGCACAGCCCCTTGAAGACGATCTCGGCGTCGTTCGTCCGCCAGTCGGGCAGGGCGCCGCGCGGCGGTTCGGGGGCGGGGGCGTCGACGTTCTCGACGCGGCCGCAGCGGACGCAGAGGGCGTGCTGGTGGGGCGGGCCGGTGATCTCGAAGACGGCGGGCAGGCCGGGGCGGTCGAACTTGGTGACCAGGCCGGTCTCCTGGAAGTGCCGCAGCATCTCGTAGACCGCCTGGCTGGTGAGCGTGCCGAGGCGTTCGCGGGCGGCGGCGGCGATGGCCTCCACGTCGAGGTGGGCGGCCGAGGCGAGCACCGTGAGCACTTCGAGGCGCGGGCCCGTGACCCGGAGGCCGACGTCGCGCAGCCGCTGGATCACCGCCTCGCGGTCCGAGAGTTCTTCCACGACTGCCTCTGGTCGATCGGGTCGATCTGGTCGGCTCAAACTTTTGCGGGCATCGTACCTCTTGTCTCCCCGGCGCGGCAGATGAGGAGCACGCTCTCGGTCCGTTCGTCGATACGGTGCCGCCGCCGGCCCTCGATGCGCAGGCCCGCGGAGTGCAGCTCGGCCGAGAGGTGTTCGGGGTCGACGATCCACTTGTCGGTGGTGAGCACGGCCCGCTCGGTGGAGAGCTTGCCGGTTCGGGCCGCGTAGTAGGTGATCCGCTCGCTCATCGTGGGCAGGTCGAAGACCTGCTGGGCGACGACCCACTCGTCGATGCCGTCGAACCTGGGGACCTGGAAGGCCCAGGTGCGCCGGGGCTCGGCGACCAGGCCGGGGCGCAGGTGGGAGGTGTAGTCGAGGGCGAGGGCGCCGCCGGTGTCCAGGTGCGTGGCGATCTCGCGCAGCAGGGCGGGGCGGGTGCGCGGGGGGACGGCGGAGACCATGGCGCCGGCGAGGAGGGCGAGGCGGTAGCTGCGGTGCAGGCGGAGTGCGGTGAGGTCGGCGCGGGTGGTGACGACGAGCCCGGCGACCTGGGGGCCGATGCGGCGCGCCCAGGCGTCGATCCGGGCCAGGGCGGCGGGGTCCCGGTCGACGGCCTCGACGGCGTAGCCGTGCCGGGCGAACGGGACGGCGAGCCGCCCGGCGCCGGCGCCGAGGTCGAGGACGGGGCCGTGGCCGTGGGTCGTGCGTGCGAGGTGGAGATAGCGGACGATGTCGGCGCTGTGGGGGCCGAGGAGGGCGTCGCACAGCCAGACGGCGTCCTCGCCCCAGGAGTCGACGGACTCGAGGCCGGGCAGCGCGTCGTCGTCGTACCGGGACGGCAGGACCGGCGCGAGCGCGGCGCCGCTCGGTGTGTGCATCGCTCCTCCAGGGGCTCGCTCGGTCCATGCCGTCCGGAACGCGCCGTCGCCCGTGCCGCCGGGCGCCGTACGCGTCGCGCATCCCATGCTGCCGGTGCGGCGGCGCGGCCTCCACCGTTCCCGACGGCGCAAACACGCGATGGCGTCCATCTGCCACGCCCGCGCCACGCTGCCCACAACCGGTCGGGCGGGCGGGTTACAGCTCCCGCGCCAGGCGCGTCGGGGTCAAAGGAGTGAAGCCCTGGTGGGTGTAGAAGGGGAGGGAGGGGTCCGGGGTCGACGGGAGCGTCACGTGCTGGGAGCCCGCTCCGAACGTTCGCATGCGTTCCGTCGCCGCCGACAGCAGCGCCGCCCCCACCCCCCGCCGCCGCGCCGCCTCCGCCACGCACAGCGCGTACAGCTCGCCCTCACCCGGCACCGGCACCCCGCCCGCCACCGCTCCGACGATCGCGCCGGAACCGTCCGTGGCCACCAGCCAGCCCAGCCACCCCGGCGCGCCACCCGGAATTTCAATTTCCGCGCGGATACGCGGAAGTGCACATTGAGTGGAGACCAGACGGTGCACCGGGATTTCCCCGAGGATTTCGTGGTAACTGCCCCGAATGGCATCCGCCAGCAGCCGGGATATCGTCGCCGCGTCGGCGGCCGCCGCCGCCCGCACGTCAGCCAGCTGCATTGGAAGTACCCTTCGACGTGCCGAGCCCCAGCGTCAACATACCCACACTAGCCGGGAATTCAGGGCCGTGTGACCGATGTGAAATCTACGAATTCACTTAGTAATGAGCTGCTGAAACGAGTCGCTTAACCGGGTACGGAACAACACGCGATGATCAGCGGCGCCATCGCCCCCGACGCCGTCCCCATCGCGAACAGCCCCCGCAGTACGGGGTGTCCCGCGCTCTGCGGAGTGAGAATGCGCCGCATCCGCAGCACCGCCGACGGTCCGCCCGCCGCGAACGCCTCACGCGGCGCGTGCCCCGCCGCCAGCGCGTACAGCGCCGTCGCCAGCGCGTCGCGCGAACAGCGCCGCAACGCCCGGTCGTCCGCGACCATTTCGAGCAGCAGCGGTACGGACGTGCCGCCGTGGCGCGCGAGGGGCAGCCCCGGGAACACCGTCGCGAAGGCCTCCGCCGCCGCGACGAGGAGATGGTGCCGGCCGGCGATGTGCGCGCGCTCGTGCGCCAGCGCCGCCGCCAACTGGGCCGTGGTGAGCGTGTCCAGGGCCCCGGACGAGACGACGACCCGGCGGGAGCGGCCCGGCAGGCAGTAGACGGCCGGCCGCGCGTGGTCGAGCACGGTCGCCCGCAGCTCCGGGTCGTACCGCCCCACCAGCCGCAGGACCCCCGCGTGCCGCAGCCGCGTCCGCCGCGCCCGCAGCAACTCCCGTACGAAACCGGCGGCGGGCAGCGCGAGTACGGCGAGGGCCAGCGCGGCCGCCACGTACTGGCGGGCCGTCAGGTCGAGCAGGGCGCCGGGAGAGGGGAAGGAGAGCGTGAGGACCATGTCGGTCAGCCGGTGACTGCTGCGCCCGTCGAGGACGAGCTGCATGGGCAGGAGCGCGGCCGAACCGGCGAACATCGTGCCCGTCGCCGCCCACGCGGCGAGTCCGAGCCGCGGCGCCTGCTGGGCCCAGCGGGCCGGGACGAGGAGCCAGGGGATCAGCACCCCGGAGACGAGGATGAACCCGAGTGGGATCAGCAGGTGATGACTCACGCGCCGCCACCCCCGAGCCCCTCGCCCAGGGAGCCGCCCCCGCCCCCGTCCCGACCACGCGCCGTCCTCAGCGCCGCGTCCAGGGCCTGGATGTCCTCCGGGGAGATGGTCTCCACGAAGCGGAGCAGCGCCGCCGGGCGGTCGGCGCTGTCGCCGAGGGCGTCCTGCATCAGGGCCGCGGTGTACTCCTCGCGGCTGCGGACCGGTTCGTACAGCCAGGCCCGGCCCGCCTTCTCGCGGCGGAGCCAGCCCTTGCGGTGGAGGATGTCCGCCACCGTCATCACCGTCGTGTAGGCGACCCTGCGCCCCCGATTGATGTCGTCGACGATCTCCCGGACCGTGGCGGGCCGTTGCCAGGCCCACAGTCGGTCCATGATCTCGGCCTCCAGCTCTCCCAGCCGGCGCACGCGCATCCCCTTCCCCTACGGAGCGGCCCATCGTACGGGCCGTCAACCCGGCGCAGATATACCCCCCAGGGGTACGATGGCGGGATGTCGATCCTTACGGAGACCCTCATGAGGAACCGCCCCTGCGCGAAGGTCTGCGGCCCCGGTCTGCCCGGTTCGGTGGAGCTGACGCTCCTCCGTTCGGTGCTCGGGCTCTGTCTTCGCCTGAGCGTCCGACTGTCCGCCGACTGCCCTTCGCACAAGGGCGGTTGATCCCCGGAGGGATGTCGTGCCTACGCCGCCTACGTCCTGATCAGGCGGGCGATCGCCTTCGACGCCTCGCCCACCTTCACCTTCGCCTGGTCCCCGCCCTGGGCGATCGCCTCGGTGACGCAGCAGCTGAGGTGCTCGTCCAGGAGGGCCACGGCGCAGGACTGCAGGGCCGCGTTGATGGCCGAGACCTGGGTCAGGACGTCGATGCAGTACACGTCCTCGTCCACCATCCGCTGCACGCCCCTCACCTGCCCCTCGATCCGCCTCAGCCGTCTGATGATGTCTTCCTTGTGCTGTCCGTACCCGGCCATGGCGGGCTCCTCGTCTAGTCGGCGGCCTGGAAGCCGCGCAGCCGCAGGCTGTTGCCGACCACGAAGACCGAGGAGAAGGCCATCGCGGCGCCCGCGATCATCGGGTTGAGCAGCCCGGCCGCGGCGAGCGGCAGAGCGGCCACGTTGTAGGCGAAGGCCCAGAACAGGTTCGAGCGGATCGTGCCGAGCGTGCGCCGGGAGAGCCGGATCGCGTCGGCGGCGGCCCGCAGGTCCCCCCGTACCAGCGTCAGGTCGCCGGCCTCGATCGCCGCGTCCGTGCCCGTACCCATCGCCAGGCCCAGGTCGGCCTGGGCGAGCGCGGCGGCGTCGTTGACGCCGTCGCCGACCATGGCGACCGAACGCCCCTCGCCCTGAAGGCGCTTGACGACGTCGACCTTGTCCTGCGGCATGACCTCCGCGATGACCTCGTCGATGCCGACCTCGGCCGCGACGGCCTCCGCGACCGCCTTGTTGTCACCGGTGAGCAGGATCGGGGTCAGCCCCAGGCCGCGCAGCCGGCGGATCGCCTCCGCGCTGGTCTCCTTGACGGCGTCGGCGACCTCCAGGACCGCGCGGGCCTCGCCGTCCCAGGCGACCACGATCGCGGTCTTGCCGGTCTTCTCCGCCGCGTCCTTCGCGGACTTCAGCGAGCCCGGCAGCTCCATCGCCCACTCCGTGAGCAGCTTCTCGCGGCCGACGAGGACCGCGTGGCCCTCGACGACGCCCTGGACGCCGAGTCCGGGGAGGTTGGCGAAGTCCTCGGGGGTGGGGAGCGTACCGACCTTGGCGGCGGCGCCGGTGGCGACGGCCTGCGCGATCGGGTGCTCGGAGGAGTGCTCCAGGGCGCCCGCGAGCCGCAGTACGTCCGTCTCGTCCGTGCCGACGGCGGTGTGGACCTTGATGAGCGTCATCCGGCCGGTGGTGACCGTGCCGGTCTTGTCGAGCACGATGGTGTCGACCTTGCGGGTGGTCTCCAGGACCTCGGGGCCCTTGATCAGGATGCCGAGCTGCGCGCCGCGTCCGGTGCCGACCATGAGCGCGGTCGGCGTGGCCAGGCCCAGGGCGCAGGGGCAGGCGATGATCAGTACGGCGACGGCGGCGGTGAACGCGGCCGTCAGGCCGGAGCCGGTGCCGAGCCAGAAGCCGAGCGTGCCGAGCGCGAGCGCGATGACGATCGGTACGAAGACGGCGGAGATCCGGTCGGCGAGCCGCTGGGCCGCCGCCTTGCCGTTCTGGGCGTCCTCCACCAGCTTGGCCATCCGGGCCAGTTGGGTGTCGGCGCCGACGCGGGTGGCCTCCACGACGAGTCGGCCGCCGGCGTTCAGGGTGGCGCCGGTGACGGAGTCGCCGACCCCGACCTCGACCGGTACGGACTCGCCGGTGAGCATCGAGGCGTCGACGGCGGAGGAACCTTCGACCACGGTGCCGTCGGTGGCGATCTTCTCGCCGGGGCGGACCAGGAAGCGCATCCCGACCTGGAGTTCGGCCGTCGGTACGGTCACCTCGGTGGAGCCGCGCAGGACGGTGACCTCCTTGGCGCCCAGCTGCATCAGCGCCTTGAGCGCCGCGCCCGCCTTGCGCTTGGAGCGGGCCTCGAAGTAGCGGCCGGCCAGGATGAAGGCGGTGACACCGGCCGCGGCCTCCAGGTAGATGTTCCCGGCGCCGTCACTGCGGGCGATCGTGAACTCGAAGGGGTGGGTCATCCCCGGCGTACCGGCGGTGCCGAAGAACAGCGCCCACAGCGACCACAGGAACGCGGCGATCGTGCCCACCGAGATCAGGGTGTCCATGGTCGCGGCGCCGTGCTTGGCGTTGGTCCAGGCGGCCTTGTGGAAGGGCCAGGCGGCGTAGACGACGACCGGCGCGGCGAGCGTGAGGCTGAGCCACTGCCAGTACTCGATCTGCAGCGCCGGGACCATCGCCATCGCGATGACGGGGAGGGCGAGCGCGACGGCGGTGATCAGGCGCTGCTTGAGGGGGCGCAGCTCCTCGTCGGCCTTCTCCTCGTCGGTGGGGCCGCTGTCGGTCGCGTCCGTCTGCGGGGGAGCGGGCTCGGCGGCGGTGTATCCGGTGGCCTCGACGGTGGCGATGAGGTCGGCGACGTCGATGTCGGCGTCGAAGGTGACCTTCGCCTTCTCGGTGGCGTAGTTGACGGTCGCCTCGACCCCGTCCATGCGGTTGAGCTTCTTCTCGATCCGGGCGGCGCACGAGGCGCAGGTCATGCCGCCGATGGCGAGCTCGACCTGGGCGGCGCCTGGGGTGGTGGTGGTCATTTCCTGCTCCTCGGTACAGCGGGTTCGGGGGCCGGGGCCCGTGGCCCTGGTGGACGGGCGGGCCCCGGCGGCCGGATGTGGCGTGGGCCGGCGGTCAGGCGCGGCCGGTGAGGTCGTAGCCGGCGTCCTCGACGGCGGCGGCGATCGCGGTGTCGTCGGGCGCGCCGCCGGTGGTCACGGTCACCAGGCCGCCGGCGACGTCGACGTCGACGGAGATGACGCCGTCGAGCGCGGAGACGGAGGTGGTGATCGCGGTCTTGCAGTGCCCGCAGGTCATGCCGGACACGGCGTAGACGGTGGTGGTGGCGTCGGCGACGGCGGTGGCCGTGGTGGCCTCGGCGGCGTCGGTGGAGCAGCTGCCGTCAGGAGTACAGCAGGAAGACATGGGTTCCTCCTTGATGATGGCGATACCCTGTGGGGGTATCCCGAACTGAGTCCAATGTATACCCCCCAGTGGTATCCGACGCAAGGGTGGATCCGGCTTGACTTGATACCCCCCAGGGGTATGGTGAAATGCATCGAAGCGTCATCGCGCGACCACTCATCACTCACGTACGTACGGGAGAGCAGTCATGAACACCGGAGTGAAGATCACCGCCTTCGCCGCCGCGCTCGCCGCGACCTTCGGGACCGCGTACGGCGTCGGCAAGGGCGTCGGACCCGTGGGCGAACCGGCGAAGGCGGGCCACGGGGAGCACGCGGCCGCGGAGCCGGGCTCGGGGTCGGGGTCCGACGCGGCCGCGAACGCGCCCGCCGCCGGCGGCCTCCAGGTCTCCGAGGGCGGTTACACGCTGGCCCTGGAGACGCGGACCCCGGCGCAGGGTAAGAGCGTCCTGAAGTTCTCGGTCAAGGACGCGGGCGGCAAGAAGGTCACCGCGTACACCACCGAGCACGGCAAGGAGCTGCACTTCATCGTGGCCTCGCGCGACCTCACGGTCTACCGCCACCTGCACCCGGTGCGGGCGGCCGACGGCACCTGGACGACGCCGGTCGACCTGCCCGACGCGGGCGGCTACAAGGCCTTCGCCGACTTCAAGCCGGCGGGGAAGAACGCGAAGGGCGTGACGCTGGGCGCGGACCTGTCGGTACCCGGGGCGTACGCACCCCGGCCGCTGCCGGCCGCCGCGCGGACCGCGACCGTCGAGGACGGCTACGAGGTCCGGCTGGGCGGCACCCTCACCCCGGGCCGGGCGGGCGAGCTGAAGCTCACCGTCAGCAAGGACGGGAAGCCGGTACGGGACCTGGAGCCGTACCTCGGCGCGTACGGCCACCTCGTCGCCCTGCGCGACGGCGACCTCGCCTACCTGCACGTGCACCCCAACGAGGGCGGCCCCGGACCGGACGTCTCCTTCACGGCGACGGCGCCGAGCGCCGGTTCGTACCGCCTCTTCTTCGACTTCCAGCACGGCGGGAAGGTGCGGACCGCGGCCTTCACGGTGCAGGCGGGACCGGGCCAGGCGCCTGCGACCGGTGCGTCGGACGGTGCGTCGGATGGGGCGTCGCACGATGCGGGAGGGCGCGCGCACGGCTAGGGTGGTCATTGGACTAGACCTGTAGCCGTCATTCATGGAGGAATCGGCTCGATGAGCAACCGTGCAGTCCTTGAGGTGATCGCCCTCGACGAGAAGGACGCGGTCGCCGCCCAGGCCGGTGGGGCGGACCGCCTTGAGCTGGTCACCGACATGGCGGCCGACGGGCTGACCCCGTCACGGACCGGCTTCGCCGCGATCCGCGCCGCCGTGGACATTCCGCTGCGCGTGATGCTCAGGCTGACGGACGGCTTCGCGGCGGGAGACATCGCCGCGCTGGTGTCCCGTGCGTCCGAACTCCGGGAGGCGGGCGCGGACCAGTTCGTGCTCGGCTTCCTGACGGCGGACGGCGACGCGGACCTGGTGGCGATGGAGCGGCTGATCGCGGTCCTGGACGGCTGCCGGTGGACCTTCCACCGGGCGATCGACCGCACGGGCGACCGCGACGCACTGCGCAAGCAGCTCGCGGACCTGCCCGGACTCGACACCTACCTCACGGCGGGCGCGGCGACCGGCGTCGACGACGGCCTCCCCGTCCTCAAGGCGGAGGCCGCCCGGTCCGGCGAGCCGGGGTACGAGCCCCAGATCCTGGTGGGCGGCGGCCTGCGCCTCGACCACCTCCCGGAACTCCGCGCGGCCGGCCTCGACGCCTTCCACATCGGCGGCGCAGCCCGTCCCCGGGGCTGGACGTCCCCGGTCGACGCGGCGGCGGTCCGGGTGTGGCGCGAGGCGCTGGGCGGGTAGGGCGCCGGGCGCTCGGTTGGTTCCTTGACCTTGACCTTGGGGCAGGGCTCAGACTCCTCGGCATGGCGTCGGCCGCAACGGCCGACGCGTCCTGCCGAGCGAGGGGGAACGACCATGAGCGAGCCCGTCCAGACCGTCGAGAACAGGAACGACACCAAGCGGGCCCGGCGGATGCCGTTGGCCGTGGCGGCCGCGGGGGTGGTGGTCGCGCTGGTGGGCGGGGTGGCCGCGCCCGGGATGGCCGCCGCGGACAGCCGGGTGGCGGCCGCGCCGAAGGCCGCCGCCGGGCAGGAGCGGCCCGAACTGCGGGAGACCATGCGGGCGTTGGTCGAGGCCGGTTTCGCCGGGGTGCAGGTGCGCGTGCGCGACGAGCGGGGCGACTGGGTCGGCAGCGCCGGGGTGCGTAAGCTGGGCGGGAGCGCCAAGCCGTCGACCGACGGAGCGTTCCGGGTGGGCAGTTCCACCAAGACCTTCGTCTCGACCGTGATGCTCCAGCTGGTGGCCGAGGGCAAGGTCGGCCTCGACGCCCCCGCGGCCGACTACCTGCCCCGGTTCGAGCTGGACCGGCGGATCACCGTACGGATGCTGCTCCAGCACACCAGCGGGCTCTTCAACTTCACCGGCGAGTACTACCCCGACGGGACGGTCGTGCCCGGGATCCCCTGGCAGGGCCAGGAGTGGGTGGACAAGCGGTTCCACACCTACCAGCCGGAAGAGCTCGTACGGTTCTCCCTGGCCAGGCCGACGCGGTTCGAGCCGGGGACGGACTGGAGCTACGCCAACACCAACTACGTACTGGCCGCGCTGCTGATCGAGCAGGTCACCGGGCGTCCGTACGGCGACGAGATCGCGCGCCGGATCCTTCGGCCGCTCGGGCTGCGGGACACCCTGGTGCCCGGCACCGCGCCGGGGATCCCCGGGCCGTACGCCCACGGCTACCACCGGTACCAGGACGCCACCGGCGCGTGGAAGACGCTCGACGTCTCCCGCCAGAACCCGTCCTGGATCTCCGCGGGCGGCGAGATGATCTCGACCACCGAGGACCTCGCGACGTTCGCGTCCGCGCTCAACGGCGGCCGGCTCCTGCCGGACCACCTGCTGGCCGAGATGCGCGTTCCGCACCCCAAGAGCGGTGAACACCGGTACGGGCTCGGGCTGTTCGTGCAGGATATGGGCGAGGACTGCGGTGGCGGTACGGTCTTCCACCACAACGGCGGGGTCAACGGCTACGGGACGCTGATGTACAGCTCGCCCGACGGCAGCAGGACCCTGACCGCCTCGGTGACCATGGGGGACAAGGAGATCGACTTGGTGAAGACCTTTCCGAAGCTGCGGGAGAGGCTCGTCAAGGAGGTCTTCTGCGACGGGCCGACGACGAACTGAGGGTGGGCGAGCGGGGATGGCGGGGAAGACGGCCGGCGGCGTCACGATCGGGCAGGCGGCGGCGTTCGCCGGCGTCACGGTGAAGACCGTGCGCCACTACCACCAGCACGGCCTGGTCGGCGAGCCACGCCGGGACAGCTCCGGCTACCGGCGGTACGGATCGGCCGACCTGCTGCGCCTTGTCCAGGTCCGGACCCTGGCCGCCGCCGGCGTACCGCTGGCCGAGGTCGGGCCGCTGCTCGACGCGGACGCCGAGCGGTTCGCCGTCGCGCTCGCCGACGTCGAGCAACGGCTCACCGACCGGATCGCCGACCTCGCCGCCCGGCGGGACACCCTGCGCCAACTCGCCGACGGCGACCGGCTCCTGCTGCCCGCCCCCGCCCTCGCGGTCCTGGACCGGCTCACCGAGCTCGGCTTCGACCCCGAGTACGTGGCCGCCCAGCGGGAAGCCCTCGTCCTGGCCAGGGCGATGGCGCCGGCGGTCTACGACAGCTTCCTGACCCAGCTCGCCCACCGCCTCGACGATCCCGAGTACGTCCGGCTCACGAAGCTCTGCCTGGAGGCCGAGGGCTGGCGACCGGACGACCCGCGGATCGAGGAGCTGGCCTCCGCCCTGGCCGACAACCTGCTGGCCCGCCCCGAGCTGCTGGCTGTGCCGAAGGGCTTCCGGGCCCAGCCCGACGCCGACACCCGGTACGAGATGATCAACTCGCACCGGGAGGAGCAGCTGCCGAACTCGGTCCGGGTGACCGCCCTGGTCGAGGAGAAGCTGCGCGCGGCCGGCTTCCCGGTCCCGCGCCACTGACGGCCTCAGCACGGCGCTTCCGGGGAATCGTAGATCCCCAGCTCCAGGCGGTCGTTGGGCCGCCGCACAGCATGCGCCGCCGTCAGGCTGGGCGCTCGGCCAGCCGGAGCGTCAGCAGCCCCAAGTAGCAGCCGAGCAGGAACCGGTCGTTCTCCAGGGACCGTTCCGTGAGGAACATGGCGCTGGGCACCGTGCAGGCGACGGTGGGCGGGACGGCCGCCCTCGGCTGGTTCGCCACCCTGTGGTGGCTGGGCCCGGCCCGCCGCCGCCGGGCCCGCCGCCGCCCGGCCCGCCGCCGCCGGGCCCGCCGCCGCCGGGCCCGGCGGCGCGGAT
This sequence comes from Streptomyces sp. P9(2023), assembly GCF_032436795.1. Lineage (NCBI taxonomy): Bacteria > Bacillati > Actinomycetota > Actinomycetes > Kitasatosporales > Streptomycetaceae > Streptomyces > Streptomyces sp. P9(2023). The sequence goes on along the minus strand of NZ_JAUPWM010000048.1, from coordinate 17,702 downwards.
GAGGGCCCAGGGCCGGACTCTCAGCGGCCGCCGGCCACCCTCAGTACCGTTCCGGTCGTGTACGAGGCGTCGGCGGACAGCAGCCACGCCACCGCCGCCGCGATCTCGTCCGGCCGCCCCGGGCGGCCCAGCGGGATCGTCGCCGCCGCCCGCGTGGGGCGGTCCGGGTCGCCCATCGCCGCGTGCATGTCGGTCTCGACGAGGCCGGGGGCCACCGCGTTGACCCGGATGCCGTCCGGGCCCAGCTCCTTCGAGAGGCCCACGGTCAGCGCGTCGGTCGCCGCCTTCGCCGCCGCGTAGTGGACGTAGTCGCCGGGGCTGCCGAGGGTGGCGGCGGCGGAGGAGATGTTCACGATCGCCCCGCCGCCCCGGGCGGCCATGTCGCGGGCGGCTCGGCGGCAACAGAGCAGGTAGCCGAGGAGGTTGACCTCCACCACCCGGCGCAGGTCCTCGGTCGTGGCGTCCGCCAGGCGCCCGAGCGGCCCGGTCACACCGGCGTTGTTGACGAGCCCGGTCACCGGACCGCCCAGTTCCGCCTCGGCCGTGTCGAAGAGCCGCTCGACGTCGGCCTCGACCGACGTGTCCACCCGCACGACCACGCACCGCGCACCGGCCGCCCGGACGGCTGCCGCCGTCTCCTCGGCGGCGGTGACATCCCGTACGTAACCGAGCACGAGATCGTGCCCCTCCGATGCCAGCCGTACGCAGGTCGCGGCGCCGATCCCCCGGCTGCCGCCCGTGACGACGGTCGTACGTGACATGGTGTCCCACCCTTCTCGCGGTCGCGCCGCCCCCACCGTAAATCGCTCGCCGCAAATCGCTCGCCGCGCCGACGGCCCGCTGGCTACCCTGCGCGCCATGGCCGAGCTCGTACGCAGACTGATCGCAGCCCAGTTCCCGCAGTGGGCGGAGCTGCCTGTCACGCGCGTGCGCTCGGCCGGCACGGACAACGACATGTACCGCCTCGGCGAGCGCCTCGCGGTCCGGCTGCCCAAGAACGCCGGGAGCGCCGGGTCCATCGCCAAGGAGCAGCGCTGGCTGCCGTACCTGGCCCCGCACCTGCCGCTGCCCGTACCGGTGCCGGTGGGCCACGGCGTGCCCGGGGAGGGCTTCGGCCTGCCCTGGTCGGTGTACGACTGGCTCGACGGCGCCAACGCCTACGACGAGCCGATCGCCGATCTCGCCCACGCGGCCGTCGAGTTGGGCCGGTTCGGTGCGGCGATGCGCCGCGTGGACGCGACCGGCGGCCCGAGGTCGTTCCGGGGCGGCCATGTCACCGAGTGGGCGGAGGGCGCCACCGAGGGCGCGATCCGGGACCTCGGCGCGGACGGCCTGTTCGACCCGGACCAGGTGACCGAGGCCTGGGAGTCGGTGCTGCGGCTGCCGCAGTGGGACGGGCCGCCCCGGTGGGTCCACGGCGATCTGCTGCCCGGCAACCTGCTGGCCCGCGCCGGCCGGCTGAGCGCCGTCATCGACTTCGGCGCCGTCGGCACCGGCGACCCCGCCTGCGACATGATGGCCGCCTGGACCCTCCTCACCGCCGAGACCCGCCCGCTCTTCCGGGGGGCGGCGGAGGTCGACGACGCGACGTGGGCGCGCGGGCGCGGCTGGGCGCTGTGCTGGGGCGTGGTGACGGAGCGCGAGTACGCCGGCGTCAACCCGGTCCTGGCGGCGGTGGCACGCCGGTCGTGGTCGGAGGCGCTCGCCGAGTTCTGACCGGAACGTGGGGGCAGGGGGCTTCTCATCGCTGCCCTCAGGTCTCACCATGCACCTGACTACTCGTGCGTAACACCGCGTAGGGGGAAGCGTGTTGAGGCTCCGTGTCAGTTTCGTGGCGTTGCCGGCCCTGGTGACATCCATGCTCGTCGCCCAGGCCGCCGCCCCTGCTCAAGCGTCCGCCCGTACCCCCGTCGTCTTCGTCCACGGCTACAACGCCGACCCGGGTGTCTGGGGCGGCCTGCGCGAGGACCTCAAGGCGGACGGCTACACGGACGCCGAGCTGTTCTCCTTCGGCTACGACACCCACCGGTCGGTCAACGAGTCCATCGCCGGCGAGCTGGCCGCGTACGTGGAGGACGTCAAGCAGCGTACGGGCGCGAGCCGGGTCGACCTCGTCGCCCACTCCTTCGGCAGCCTGGTCACGCGCTGGTACGTGAAGTTCGACGGCGCCGGTCAGTCGTCCGTCGCCCACTGGGTCTCGCTCGCGGGCCCCAACCACGGCACCGGCACCGCCTGGGCCTGCGCGCTGTGGGACCAGGCCTGCCGCGACATGACCCCGGGCTCGTACGTACAGAAGAAGCTCGCGGAGGGCGACGAGACACCCGGCGCCGTCCGCTACGCCACCTGGTGGTCCAACTGCGACGAGGTCATCAACCCGGACGACAGCGTCCCCCTGACCGGCGCCACCAACAACGCGGCGGGCTGCCTCGACCACAACGCGCTGCTGGGCGACGACGGGGTGTCCCAGGGGGTACGAGCCTTCCTCGCGTCCTGAGCGCCCGGCTGAGCCGGCGCTATGCGTCCAACTGCTCGGGCAGCGGCGAGGAGTGGACGACCGTCAGCCCGGAGACGGCACGCGTCAGGGCCACGTACAGCCGCCGCAGGCCCGTCCGCTCGTCCGGTTCGCCGTCCACGACGGCGGCCGGGTCGTCCAGGACCACGTAGTCGTACTCCAGGCCCTTGGCGAGCGAGGCGGGGACGAGGGTCAGCCGGGACTCGGCCGTCGTCTCCTCGCCGGGGGAGAGGTACGCGAGGCCCGCGCCGGTCAGCGCCTCGGCGAGCGGCGCGATCCGGGCGTCGGCGGCGATCAGGCCGATGGAGCCCTCGCGCTCCAGGGCCTCCAGGCAGGCCGCGACGACCGCCGTGTCCAGCTCCTGCGGTTCGCGGTGGCGGATCGACAGGGAGCCCGGGTTCTCCCGGACCGACTCGACGGCCGCGAGCCCCGGCGACATGTGCGGCAGCAGCCTCGACGCGTACGCGATGACCTCGCGCGGCACACGGAAACCGGCGGTCAGCTCCTCGACCACGGCCTCCGGCTTGCCCAGGTGCCCGAGGGCCTGTGCCCAACTCCCGGTCGCCCAGGGCGTGGTGCCCTGCGCCAGGTCGCCGAGGATCGTCGCCGAACCGGTCGTACAGCGGCGGCCCACGGCCCGGTACTGCATCGGGGACAGGTCCTGCGCCTCGTCGATGACCACGTGGCCGAGCGAGTGCGTGCGCTCCACCAGGTCCTTCGCCTCGTCGATGAGGACGGCGTCCGCCGCCGACCACTTCGCCGACTTCACCGACCGGGCGGGCTTCGCCCACAGCAGCAGCTTCTGCTCGTCGTCGGTCAGGATGCCGGCCGCGTGCTCGGCGAGGAAGTCGGCATCGCTCAGGAGCCGCAGCACCAGCTTCGCCGGGTCGACCGGCGGCCAGAGCGTCTTGACGGCCGCCTTCACGGCCGCGTTGCGGGCGACCGCGTCCTGCACCCGGTCGTCGGGGGCCTCGCCCGCCTGCTCCATGCGGACCAGGACGGTGTGGGCGATGCGCTGCGGGAGGGCGTCGCGGGCGGCGCCGTAACGGATGTCGCGGTCGAGCAGCTCGCGGACGATCTCCTCCAGTTCGTACGCGGGGACGCGCCAGCGGCGCGAGCCGCGCACCACGACCAGCGGCTCGGTCGGCAGCGTGACGTGCGAGCGGACCGCCCGCCGCAGCACCTCCGCCATCCGCGCGTCGCCCTTGACGACCGCCGTCGCCGCCTCGTCCGTACCCCGGACCTCGACGTGCGCGACGAGGTCGTCGACGGTCGACTGCTGCACCTCCAACTCGCCGAGGGCGGGGAGAACCTGCTCGATGTAGTGAAGGAAGGACCGGTTCGGCCCGATGACGAGCGTGCCGGTACGGGCGAGCCGCTCCCGGTGCGCGTAGAGCAGGTACGCGACCCGGTGCAGGCCCACGGCGGTCTTTCCGGTGCCGGGGCCGCCCTGCACACAGACGCTGCCGGCGAGCCCGGACCGGACGATCTCGTCCTGCTCGGGCTGGATGGTGGCGACGATGTCCCGCATCGGCCCGACGCGGGGCCGCTCGATCTCGGCCTGGAGCAGCTTGCTGGTCTGTTCCAGCTCGGCCGGGTCGGAGAGGTGCTCGTCCTCGTACGCGGTGAGGTCACCGCCCGTGTAACCGAACCGGCGCCGCAGCCCGACGTCCTGCGGGTCCTTCTTCGAGGCCCGGTAGAAGGGCTGGGAGACGGGTGCGCGCCAGTCGATGACCATGGGGTCGCCGCCGGCGTCGTGCACGTGCCGGCGCCCGATGTACAGCGCTGAATCAGCTGCCTCCGGCAGCGGGCGCTGCCCCTCCTGGATGGTGTGCAGATAGTCGAGCCGCCCGAAGAAGAGGGGCGTGTGGGACAGGTCGGCGAGCGCCTTGATGCGCTCCTCGATCTGGCGGCCGAGGACGGCGGCGTTGACCCAGTTCGCGGTGACGTCCTTGATGTCGAGCGCCTCGACGTCCTCACGCATCGCGCGCAGCGCGGCACGCGAGTCGGCGAGATGGGCGCGCTCGCGCGCGAGCGGGTCGGACATGGCGGTGCCTCCGGTGGGCGTACATGTGCGGGCATGCGGACATGACAGGGCGGCCGCCGGTTTCCGACCGGGCGAAACCAATGGGGCTGCCCGTAGGGCATCAGTTGAGGGTGGTGGTGGGAGACGGGCGGGAGCGCTCCACGGGGGAGGCGGGGGAAGTCGGAGATTGTAGCTTCGGGGGTGAGGGGGAGGCGAACGATTATTTACGGCCGGCGCCCCGTAGGGGACGGTCTCCGACCTGAGGGGGACGAGAGTTCCACCCCCAGCCGGATGTGTTCGGAATGTCCGGATTCCATCATGGAGGCATGGCTACAGCGACCTTCACCCCGGACCGTACGATCCCCCACCCCCGCTCCCACCACCCGGTCGGCCTCGCGCTCCGCGCGATACGCGCCTACGGCGCGGCCGCCGTCGGCGTCGTCGTCCTCGGCGAGTACCCGGAGGAGGCGGGGGTGCGGAACCCCCGCCCCCGCTACCGGGGCCACCCGGACTGAGCGTCAGTCCTCCGGCAGCAGGATGTCGGCGTCGTCGAAGATCCGCAGCACGACGAGCAGCAACCGCCCCCGGGACACCACGTACTCCGCCAGGATCTGCGAGGTCAGCCGGATCTCCCGGTCCTGCTCTCCAGGCCCTATGGGCCGGGAGAGCTCGGTGTACGGGTCACGGGCCAGGATCTCGACAGCCTTGTCGAACGAGGCTCGCCGCGCAGGGTCCAGGCGATCGCGGGAACTCGCGGCCGACTCGGTGAACAGCACCTCGTAGATGTCCTGATGAGGCATGGCTCCTCCCGCCCTCCTACTCGTCCCGCTCCAGCGTACCGAGCGCCGACGGGGCGCGGCACGGCTTGGGCGGGCCGCCCTGGCCCGCCTGATCAGCCCGCCTGCTCGCCGTCGGTCTGCTTCCCGTCGGTCTGCTTCCCGTCGGCCGCCAGCAGCTCGTCCGCGTCGACGATCCGGTACGCGTACCCCTGCTCCGCCAGGAACCGCTGCCGGTGGGCGGCGAAGTCCTGGTCGATCGTGTCGCGGGCGACGACGGAGTAGAAGTGCGCCTGGTGGCCGTCGGCCTTCGGCCGGAGCACGCGCCCGAGCCGCTGCGCCTCCTCCTGCCGGGACCCGAAGGTGCCGGACACCTGGATGGCGACGGTGGCCTCGGGCAGGTCGATGGAGAAGTTGGCGACCTTCGAGACGACGAGGACGCTGATCTCGCCGTTCCGGAAGGCGTCGAAGAGCTTCTCGCGCTGCGCGTTCGAGGTCTCGCCCTTGATGACGGGCGCGTCCAGGTGCTCGCCGAGCTCGTCGAGCTGGTCGATGTACTGGCCGATGACGAGGATCTGCTGCCCGGCGAACTTCCGTACCAGCGCCTCGGTGACCTTGCGCTTCGTCGCCGTCGTGGCGCAGAAGCGGTACTTCTCCTCCTGTTCGGCGGTCGCGTACGCGAGCCGCTCGGAGTCGGTGAGGTTGACCCGTACCTCGACGCAGTCGGCGGGCGCGATGTACCCCTGCGCCTCGATCTCCTTCCACGGCGCGTCGAACCGCTTCGGCCCGATGAGCGAGAAGACGTCCGACTCGCGCCCGTCCTCGCGCACGAGGGTGGCGGTGAGCCCGAGCCGCCGCCGGGCCTGCAGGTCGGCGGTGAACTTGAAGACGGGCGCGGGCAGCAGGTGCACCTCGTCGTAGACGATGAGGCCCCAGTCGCGGGAGTCGAAGAGTTCCAGGTGGGGGTAGATCCCCTTCCGCTTGGTCGTCAGCACCTGGTAGGTGGCGATGGTGACCGGGCGGATCTCCTTCTTCGTACCGGAGTACTCGCCGATCTCGTCCTCGGTGAGCGAGGTCCGCTTGACGAGCTCGTGCTTCCACTGGCGGGCGGAGACGGTGTTGGTCACGAGGATGAGCGTGGTGGCCTTGGCCTGAGCCATGGCACCGGCTCCGACCAGCGTCTTTCCTGCGCCACAGGGCAGCACGACGACCCCGGAGCCGCCGTGCCAGAAGCCCTCGACGGCCTGCTTCTGGTACGGGCGGAGGGCCCAGCCGTCCTCGGCGAGGTCGATCCGGTGGGCCTCGCCGTCGACGTAACCGGCGAGGTCCTCGGCCGGCCAGCCCAATTTCAGCAGGGTCTGCTTGATCTGCCCGCGCTCGGAGGGGTGCACGGCGACGGTGTCCTGGTCGATCCGGACGCCGACGAGCGGCTGCACCTTCTTCGACCGGAGGATCTCCTCCAGGACGGGCCGGTCGGTGCTGGTCAGGACGAGCCCGTGGGTGGGGTGCTTGGAGAGCGTGAGCCGCCCGTACCGCGCCATGGTCTCGGCGACGTCCACGAGGAGCGCGTGCGGCACGGGGTACCGCGAGAACTCCACGAGCGCGTCGACGACCTGCTCGGCGTCGTGCCCGGCGGCCCGCGCGTTCCACAGCCCGAGCGGCGTGACCCGGTACGTATGAATGTGCTCGGGCGCCCGCTCCAGCTCCGCGAACGGCGCGATGGCCCGCCGGCAGGCATCGGCCTGCTCGTGGTCGACCTCCAGGAGCAGCGTCTTGTCGCTCTGGACGATGAGTGGTCCGTTCACGTACGTACATCCCTTCGCACGGGCCAAACATCCAGTGTGCCTGAGGTCCGGCCGTTGTCGGTGTGGCCTGCCACACTGAAGGCGACCGGTTCCGCGAGAGGGAGGTGGCGAGATGAGCGTCGCGCACGATCCGCACTATGGGCCCTGGACCATAGAAGAAGTCCTGGCATTGGGGGAGGACCGTGGTCAGCGTCGTGAATTGATGGGGGAAGCGCTCGTGATGTCTCCGGCTCCGGGATTCAAGCACCAGCGGGCGTCGCTCCGCCTGGCGATGCTGCTGGATAGCGCCGTTCAAGCCTCGGGAGCCCCGGCCGAAGTCCTCGAAGCGGTCAATCTCGTCCTGCCCGACGGGCTCTTCATCCCGGACATCGTGGTGGTCGAGGCGGCCGCCGCCGCCGAGAACCCGGTGACGTGCGACGCCGACGACGTGCTGCTCGTCGTGGAGATCGTCTCGCCCTCGTCGTCCGGCCGCCGCACCGACCGGCTGCTGAAGCCGCCGTACTACGCGGAGGCGGGCATCGAGCACCTGTGGCGGCTCGAACTGGAGCCGGTGCCGACGCTGGTCGTCTGCGAGCTGCAGGACGGCCGCTATGTGGAGCGGACCGTCGCGGAGGCGGGGCGGACGACGCTGATCGAGAAGCCGTTCCCGGCGGAGGTCGATCCAGCGGCCCTCGTCGCCCCCAGGACCTAGACCTGGTCCTCCGCCAGTTCCGCCACCCCTGTGATCCGGTGCAGCGGGTACGTGCGGACCTCGTCCGCCGTGTGGTCGTAGCCGGTGACGAAGCCGCCCTCCACGCGGACCGGGGCGATCACGCGCTGGCTGGCCGCGCCCTCCGCGTTGACGTAGCCGATCCAGACGGCCGAGCCCGTCATCGCCGCGGCCTGGACCGTGGCCAGGGTCTCGGCCGACGAGGTGCGGGGGAGTTCGCCCGCCGCGCGGGCCGGGGCTTCCGGGCGTTCCTTCCGGACGGCCGTCGACGCCAGGTCGCCCGCCCGGATCGCCCGGACCGCCGCCCCGAGCAGCGTCGCGTCCGGGGCGGGCGGGCCGTCGGGGACGGGGGCGGGCGCGGTGCGGGCGCCCGTGCGGTACGCGTCGGCGCGGGTGATCAGGACGTCGCCGGCGGCGGACTCGGCGGCCGGGGCGTACCCCATCGACCGCAGCCCGTCGAGCAGCGCCCCCGGGTCCGTCTGCGCGGCCAGCACCGTCGGCGCGAGGCGCCGCAGCCGCAGCGACGCGGACCGCTTGTCGGCCAGGATCTCGCCCAGCATCGCGTCGTCGTCGCACCGTACGTACGCCGACGCCGCGCCGATCCGGAGGTGGCCGTGCCGCCGCGCCACGTCGTCGATCAGGTACGAGAGCGGCTGCGGCACCGGCGTACGGGAGTGGGCCGTCAGGAAATCCTGCAGGTCGGAGGCGCTGCGACCGGCGTCGAGCGCGCGCCGGACCGAGCCGGGGGTGAACCGGTACACCGTCGCGCCACCCTTCGACTCCACGTCCGCGAGCACGGACAGCGTGTCGGCGAGCGGCCGCCGGAGGGGTCCTGGCGCCACGGCGGTCAGGTCGGCCTGGAGGAGGACGTGGTCCACGGCCTCCGGGAGCAGCGGGGCGAGCAGCGTCGCCGCCCGTGCGGCGGCGACCGACAGCTCCACGCCGTGCTCCGCCACCGGCTCGGCGACCGCCTCCGCGAGCGGCAGGTTCAGCAGCGCCCGCGCGGGCGAGGCGAGGGCCCCGCGCCCGGTGATCCCGAGCATCTCGGCCTCCCCGAGCGTCCAGAGGGCCAGCCGGGAGCGGAGGTCGGTGGGGCCGGGGGTGGTGCCGTACGCGGTGGGCGCCATGCCCATCCCTGTGCCCGCGCTCGCGCCCCTGCCCGCCCCATCCTGCGCCTGCGCCTGCGCCGTCCCGCCCCGCAGCGGGCGTTCCCACCGCAGCCGGGCCAGCAGCGCCGCCGGGTCCGCCGCCGCGCCCGGCTCCAGCGTCGCCTGCAGCGTCAGGACCCGGCGCCGTACCTCCGGGGCCGCGCCCCGGTCGAGGTCCGGGCCCAGGGTCGAGAGCGTGCGGCCCTTCGCGTCCTGGCCGCCCACCAGGCCCGCCGTGCGCGTCGCGGTCAGCCAGGCCGTGGCGAGGCGGGCCCAGCGTTCGGCGGGCGGCAGGTCGAGCCAGTCGTCGTACGCGGGCGTCGGCGCGTACCGCTCGTCCGCCTCGCCGTCCGAGGCCAGCAGCCCCGCCCCGTAACAGAGCTCCAGCCAGAACGCGGCGACCGGCTCCGCCACGTCCAGGGCGACGGCGGTCCGCTTGAGGTCCCGTACGGACAACCCGCCCGCCCGGAGCACGGCGGGGCCGCCCTGGTCCCAGCTCTTCAGCAGCTCCTCGACCGTCGCCAGCGCCGCGTGCGCCTGGCCCGCCGCCGCGTTGTCCACAACCTGGGGACGGTACTCGCGCAGAACCGTCAGCTCGGGCGCGCGCGGCTCCGGCGACCGGTGCGCGCGGCCGCCGCGCAGATGCAGGGCGGCCTCCCGGGGCAGCACGACCGTACGGGGCGAGGCGGGCAGCAGCAGACCGCGGTCGCGCAGCCAGCGCACCGGCGGGGCGGGGTTCGCCGTCACCTCGCCGTACGGCGGGCCCCAGACCAGCCGGTCGAGGACCGCCAGGGCCTCCGGCGGCGCGGTGTCGAGCAGCGCGCCCATCCGGTCCCGGTCGGTGAACAGCTCCGTCAGCGCGGCGACGGCCGAGACGGGATCGTGGGTCGCCGGCAGCCCGGCGGCGGCGATGATCTCCTGGATCCGGCCGGGCGACATGCCGGCCGTCGACTCGGAGACCGTCGGCCCGAGACCGGTCGGGGACGGGTGCTGCGGCGACGGCGCGAGCAGCTCGCGAGCGGTTCGGACGAGCCGCAGCCGGTCGTCCTCGCCCCAGACCAGGGCCTGTTCGCGCAGCGACTCGACGGCCCGGGGCAGCGCCGCCTCGATGTCCGGGTCACCGTCGTCGCCGGTGAGGAGGGCGAGGAGTACGGCGTACGGGGCGGGGTCCGGGGCCACCGCGAGCGCCTCGGCGGTCTGGAGCGCGAACCGGTCGAGCCGTTCGAGCGCGCGGACGACGGAACCGCGGGTACCGGCCCGGGTCGCCAGCTGGGTCAGGTCGTTCGGCACCGGGGAGAGCAGGTCCGGGCGGGCGCGCAGCAGCGCGACGAGCCCCTCGTCGCCCCGCGCGCGCAGCGCCTCCGCGAGCGTGCGCGGCGCGGCGGCGGCACTGGTTTCTCCGGGCACGTGCGCCTCCCGATCGAGCTCACCGATCCCCATCCGGACCACGTTAGCCCCTGCGCGGGCGCTAACGTCGGGGCGTACCGGCTGTGAAGGGGACTGAAGGGGACTGGTGGGGGACTGTGGGGATCGAGAGCGACCAGTTGGTCTTCGACTATCTGAGCCGGGTGGGCGATCTGGCGCAGCAGCGACAGCTGCCGTCGGCGGCGCGGATGAAGCTCGTCTCGTCGCTCCGGGGCGAGATCGACCGCCGGCGCGCCACGTTCGGCCGGCAGAGTCCGGCGGCGATACGGGGCATCCTCGACGAACTCGGCTCGCCGGACGAGGTGGTGGACCGGGCGGCGGGTACGGCGCCGCAGCCGGAGGTACGGGAGGTTCTTCCGGAGGTACCGGCGCAGCGGCGTGGCGGCCTGTCGCGGAAGAAGAAGCCCCCCGTACCGAAGCCGCGTCGTGCGGAGGACGCCGAGTCCTGGCCGACGCCGCCGCACCTCGCGGGGACGGACGAGGTCGGCGCGGCGGACACGGATCCGGACTGGTGGCGGCTTGACGACGAGGTCGAGGAGTCGCTGCCGGGGGACGAGCTGGTGCCGGGGTTCCGGGGCGGGGTGGAGATCCCGGACCTGCTGAAGCCGCCGGTGGTGGAGGGGGAGGAGGACGGGGAGCCCGGAGAGGCCGACGGGTCCGAAGAGTGGGAAGGGTCCGACGAGGAGGCTGAGCGGCCGCCGCTGTGGCGACGCGTCCTGCGGGTGCGCCGGCCCGCGGCGGAGGAGGGCGGCGGCGGCTTCCGCCTGGGCAGCCCGGTCCTCGTCCTGGCGGCACTCCTGCTCCTGGGCGGCGTGATCTTCGGCAACCTGCTGGCCCTGGCCCTGGGCTGGCTCCTGGCCTACGCCTCGCGCCGCCTGTCCCGTACGGAGTCCCAGTGGGCGGTCGTCGTCCTCCCGGCCCTGGCCGCCGCGGCGGGCGCGGCCTGGCTCTGGGGCCGCGTGGAGGGCCGCTGGGGGGAGCCGGTCGGGGCGGGCGGCGAGGCGATGGGGGCGGCGGTCTCGGAGACCTGGCCGTGGACGCTCAAGGGCGCGGCCCTCGCCTCGGCCGCCTTCCTCCTCTGGCGCGCCCGCCGCACCTCGTAGGACGGCTCAGGGCGTCCGCCGGACCGGCAGCGGTCCGCGCCGGGCGGACGGCCTCGGGCAGGGACGGCCCGGGCACGTACAGGGTGGCCGGCCAGGGCGGTACGCCGTCGGCGTCGGCGTCGATCAGCTCGGCGGTATAGGCGCCGCGGACCCGTCGAGCCGCCGTGATCTCCCGGCGGGACCGGTGCCGGAAGTCCGGGTCGCCGGCCGGCTCCGGCCGTACGACCTTGATGGCCACCGCCCGGCCGCCCGGTGTGTGCGACGGATGGACCCGGCCCATGCCGCCCGCGCCGAGCCTGGCGGCGAGGCGGTAACCCGCCTCCACGAGCGGATCCTCCGGCCCCAGTGGCTGGAACACCTCGGTCGCGTCGCGCATCGGCATGTCGTCCCCCTGAACCCCGGATTCCCCTGATCAGCCCCGCCAGGGTTCGCGGTCAAGGACCGTACGATCCCTCGCCCTCCAGCGCCTCGCCCTTCAGCGCCTCGCCCTTCAGCGCCTCGCCCTTCAGCGCCCCGGCCTCCAGCGCCCCGGCCTCCAGCGCCCCGGCCTCCCGTGCCGCGTCCCCCGCCCACGGCGCCCCCGGCACGACGAGCGGCGAGCCCGTCACCGGGTCCGGGACCACCACCGACTCCAGGCCGAAGACGTCCCGTACCAGGTCCGCCGTCACGATCTCCGCCGGCGGGCCCTCCGCCACCACCCGGCCCGCCTTCATGGCGACCAGGTGGTCCGCGTACCGCGCCGCCTGGTTCAGGTCGTGCAGGACGACGACCACCGTCCGGCCCCGCGTCACGTTCAGGCGCCGTACCAGGTCCAGGACCTCCACCTGGTGGGCGATGTCCAGGTACGTCGTCGGCTCGTCGAGCAGCAACAGCTCCGTCTCCTGCGCGAGCGCCATCGCGATCCAGACCCGCTGCCGCTGCCCGCCCGACAGCTCGTCCACCGACCGGTCGGCGAGCGCGGCGACGTCCGTCCGCTCCATCGCCTCCACGACCGCCCGCTCGTCCGCCTCCGACCACTGCTTCCACCACGCCTGGTGCGGCTGGCGGCCCCGCGACACCAGGTCGCCGACCGTGATCGCGTCCGGCGCCACCGGCGTCTGCGGCAGCAGCCCGATCGACTGCGCGATCCGCTTCGTCGGCAGCTTCGCCAGCGACTCCCCGTCGAGCAGCACCGCCCCGCCCGCCGGCTTGAGCAGCCGCCCGAGCGCCCGCAGCGTCGTCGACTTCCCGCACGCGTTCGGTCCGACGATCACCGTCACCCTACCGTCCGGAACGCCCAGGTCGAGGTCCTCCACGACCGTACGGTCCTCGTACGCGAGCGTCAGCCCACGCGCGGTCAGCCGGCTCTGGCCCAGGCTCACGTCGTTCCTCCCACAGTTCGGCTCCGCACGATGAGCCAGATCAGATACGGCGCGCCCACCGCCGCCGTCAGCACACCCACCGGCAGCTCGGTCGGCGAGAACAGCCGCTTGCCCAGCAGGTCCGCCAGGACCACCACGAACGCCCCCATCAGGGCCGACGACAGCAGCGGGATCTGTGCCGTACGCGTCATCCGCCGGGCGATCTGCGGAGCGAGCAGCGCCACGAAGTCCACCGGCCCGGCCACCCCCGTCGCCACCGACGCGAGCACCACGCCCACCACCACGAGCCCGAGCCGGACCCGCCCCAGCGAGACGCCCAGCGCCGTCGCCGTGTCGTCGTCGAGCGACACCGTGCGCTGCGCCCGCGCCGCCCACAGGATCGCGGGGAGCGCGAGCAGCAGCGTCCAGCGGATCGGCGCGGCCTCGTCCCAGCCGCGCCCGTTGAGCGAGCCGGTCATCCAGACCTGGGCCTGCTGGGCGACCAGGTAGTCGCCCTTCGTCATGAAGAGGGTGATCAGGGAGCGCAGCGCGATCGCGAAGCCGATGCCGATGAGTACGAACCGGGTCGCGTGCAGCCCGCCGCGCCAGGCGAAGGCGTACACGAGCGCGGCCGCGGCGATCCCGCCGACGATCGAGAGGTACGGCAGGACGGTGAACGACGTGAGGCCGAAGGTCATCGCGCCGACCGTCAGCGCGCCCGCGCCCTGGCTGATGCCGATGATGTCGGGGCTGGCGAGCGGGTTGCGGGCGACGGTCTGGATGAGCGCGCCCGCGACGCCGAACGCGGCGCCGACCATCAGGCCCACCGCGAGCCGGGGCATCCGCAGCTCCTCGACGACGAACGCGGACCGCGAGTCCTGCCCCAGGAGCACCTTCAGCACCTCGGACGGCTCGACGAACTTCTCGCCGACACAGAGGTACGCGACCGAGACGGCCGCGAGCAGCACCACAAGCCCCACGGCCACCACCGCGGACCGCCGGTGCAGCAGGAACGATCCGCTGCCCGCGCGTACGACCCCGTACCCAGCAGGCCTGACCTTGAGGCCGGTGGTCGTCACGCCGGCACCGCCTTCCGCCGCACCAGCGTCACCAGGAACGGCACCCCGATGAGCGCCGTCATCACCCCCGCCGGGACCTCGCCCGGCGGGAAGAGGATCCGCCCGATCACATCCGCGACCAGCAGCATCACGGGCCCCACGAGCGCCGCCATCGGCAGCACCCAGCGGTGGTCGCTGCCCACGATCGCGCGGGCGATGTGCGGGACCGCGAGGCCGACGAACGCGAGCGGACCGGCCGCCGCGACCGCCGCGCCGGTCAGTACGGTCGCCCCGAGCCCGCCGACGATCCGTACGGTCGCGACCCGCTGGCCGAGCCCCTTCGCCACGTCCTCGCCGAGCGCGAGCGCGTCCAGGCCGCGGGCCACGGACACCACGAGCACCGCGCCGAGGATCAGGAAGGGCCAGACCTGGCCGACGACCTCCGCGTCCCGCCCGTCGAGCGAGCCCATCTGCCAGAACCGGAACTCGTCGAGCGCCGACGCCTTCGTCGTGAGGATCCCGGTCGTCACCGACAGCAGCAGCGCGTTGATCGCGGCGCCGCCGAGCGCCAGCTTCACCGGGGTCGCCCCGCCGCGCCCGCCGGAGGCGATGGCGTACGCCGCGACCGAGGCGAGCGCCGCGCCGGCGAAGCCGAACCAGACGTACCCGGTCAGCGTGTGCACCCCGGCGAAGGCGATCGCGACGACCACACCCACCGAGGCGCCCTGGCTGATGCCGAGGATGCCGGGGTCGGCGATCGGGTTGCGGGTGATGCCCTGGAGGGCCGTACCGGCCAGCGCGAGCGCGGCGCCGACCATCAGCCCGATCAGCGTCCGCGGCACCCGCATCTGCCGTACGACCTCGGCGTCGGGGCTCGTCCCACCGCGCAGCAGGGCGTCCAGGACGGTGGAGGGGGCCACGGGCCTGGCCCCCACGGCGAGGCTCAGCAGGACCGCCACGAGCAGGGCGACGACGGCGACGGCGGTGGCCAGAACGCGTCTGGAACGGAGAGCGGCGGTCATCGAGGCCCATCGGGAGGTGCGCGGTCGGTTCGGTAAGGCTTGGCTCAGTGCGCCCACAGTCTAAGCAGCGGCCGGATTCGAACACCCAGGCACAATGTCCCTCATGACTCCCACCGTCGGCTTCGACCTCGACATGACGCTCATCGACTCCCGCCCCGGCATCAAGGCCACCTACCAGGCCTTCTCCGCGCAGGTCGGCGTCCCGATCGACGCCGACCTCGCCGTGTCCCGGCTCGGCCCGCCGCTGGAGCACGAGCTGGCGAACTGGTTCCCGGCGGTGGAGATAGCGGAGCGGGTCGTCCAGTACCGCGCGCTCTACCCGACGTACGCGATCGAGCCCTCGCTCGCGCTGCCCGGCGCCAGGGATGCGATTCAAGCCGTTCGCGAGGCGGGTGGCCGGGCGATCGTCGTCACCGCCAAGAACGAGCCGCACGCCAAGCTGCACCTCTCCCACCTCGGCATCGACCCCGACGCCGTCATCGGCGGACTGTGGGCCGAGGGCAAGGCGGAGGCGCTGCGCGAGTACGGCGCGGGGGTGTACGTCGGCGACCACACCGGCGACGTACGCGGCGCCGCGACCGCGGGCGCCCTGTCGGTGGCCGTGGCGACCGGCCCGTGCGACGAGAACGAGCTGCGCGGGGCGGGCGCGGACGTCGTCCTGGCCGACCTGACGGAGTTCCGTGCCTGGTGGGAGGCGTACCGGGGCTAGTTGCCCCCGGCCGCGACCGCCTTCGCCTGGCGCCGCTGGGCGCCGATCGACCGCAGCACGCCGGCGCCCGCGACCAGGAATCCGACGCCCATCAGCATGCACACGCCGTACGCGATCGGCGGGAACGGGTCGGTGCCCAGGAACAGCGGCGCGACCGTGACCAGCGTGGCCACCGCGCCGATGATGAAGACGATCGCACCGGCACGGACGAGACCGTCACCCGGAGCGGAGTCGTCCGACGAGGCGTCCGACGGGGCCGAAGGGGTATTCAAGAGCTGGCTCTTTTCTGCGTGTCACTACTGAGTGTTGGCACGGGGCCGTGGAAGGGCTGGGCGTTCGGTTGGGACCGGTGAGCTCTCCCGGCCTGTTTCGCTGACCAGTCCAGTGTGAGGCCTGGGGGCCTGAGGGTGTGGACGGGGTTCGAGTCCCGTCTCCCCGGTGTGGAGCGTTGCCGCACCCCTGCGCCCCCACGCCCACGTGGTGAAGCTGAGCGGTGCGAACACGTGTTCCGTGAGTCGCTGGATCGCGTACTGGAGTACGGAATCCGCGTGCTTGTGTGACATGCAGGCCTATTGTCTGGTCTCGTGAAGCTGGTGGTGCAGGTGAAGCTGCTGCCGTCGTCCGAGCAGGCGGCGGCACTGGAGGCGACCCTGCGCGCCTGCAACCGCGCCGCCACCCATGTCGCTGCCGTCGCCTTCGAGCAGGGTGTGAAGGACCGCAACGGGCTGCATAAGCTCCTGTACACCAACATCAAGGCCACCTTCGGTCTGTCGGCGCAGCCTGCGGTGCGGGTGGTGAAGAAGGTGGTCGACGCCTACACCGCTCTGGCGGCCCAGGCGAAGGCCGGTCTGCTCGGCAAGCCGACGTCGAAGCGGTACCTCAAGGCGATGAGCGGCCCGGTCTCCTTCCGCCCGGAGGCGGCGCAGCCCTTCGATGACCGATGCCTGTCCTGGCAGGCCGATGCCTGCACGGTGTCGATCTGGACGGTTGATGGGCGTCTGAAGGGAATCCGGTACACCGCGTCCGCCGACCAGCTCAAGACCTTGACGGAGCACCGGCGGGGCGAGTCCGATCTCGTGCAGCGCAAGGGCAAGTGGTACCTGCTCGCCACCTGCGAGGTCCCCGAGCTTGAGGTGTACGAACCGGTCGACTGGATTGGTGTCGATCGCGGCATCGTCAACCTTGCCACGACCAGCGACGGTACCAATTATCAGGGCCGTCGCCTCACCCGCTACCGCCGCTGGCAGGCGCGGAAGCGCGCGGAGTTGCAGGCGAAGGGCACCCGGTCGGCCAAGCGGCGGCTGGCCCGCCGCTCGGGGAAGGAGCAGCGTCATGCCATGCACGTGAACCATCGGATCAGCAAGGAGATCGTGTCTGTCGCGCAACGCACCGGTCGGGGGATTGCCGTCGAAGTGCTCGACGGGATCCGGGACCGGGTACGGCTTCGACGCGACCAGCGGGGCAGGATCTCCTCTTGGCCGTTCCATCAACTGGGGCAGCACCTTGCCTATAAGGCCCGCAGGGCCGGGGTGCCATATCTGGAGGTGGATCCGGCCTACACATCGCAGCGCTGCCCCCGTTGTGGACATACCGAGCGGTCCAACCGGCCCACTCGGGACCACTTCTGTTGTCGTCGGTGCGGCCTCGCTGGGCCCTCCGACCACGTCGCCGGGGTCAACGTGCGCGATCGCGCACGCTCGGCGTGGGCATTCGTCACCATGCCCGTCCCCGCCCGGCCTGAGCGATCAATCAGGGAGCCGTCGGGGAGATGCGACCCGTGACCGTCCTGTCGTAGGGGGCAGTCGGGAGCGCGACGAAGCGTGAACGCAGGGCCGAGCGCACAAGCTCGGCCGTTCACGGCCGAGAAGGTGACTACGCATTCGGCCTGAGCAGCCCGTCGGAACGAACCGCCGATGTCGTGGCCCAAAGATTTTTTGCCGCCGACGGTCACGCAGGAGAGCGGTAACTGGACAGGGCTGACTGTCGGCTCCCCTAGTACTCCAGCTGTAGATCGTGATCCTGCTGGTGGGGGCGGGTTCGGGAACGGGTACGGCCACCGATGATCATCG
>NZ_JAUPWM010000152.1:0-475 GCF_032436795.1 Streptomyces sp. P9(2023) | reverse complement strand
AGAAAGTGGCCCTTTATGTTCCTTGATCCAAGAACCAATGCCTCCAACAAAATCTTTTACGCTTCCCCAGGCTTGCTTTAATCCACTCAAGAAACCATCCATAATCGCACGACCAGCACCTAATAAATCAATATTTCGAACTTCATTAATAAGCGTTGTACCAATTTTATCAGTGGCTGATAACAAATCAGGAATACTTTTAATAATTCCGCTGACTAAACCTAAAAGGATTTTTACCCCTCCAGAAATAATATCGGGAATTTTAGAAATAATCATCGCTAGAAATTGTTTCATTAAAGTAAAAGCTGTTGTAATTAAACTTGGTAATCGTTCTAAAATACCTTTTACTAAAGACAAGACAATTTCTTGACCTTTTGCCAAATATTGCGGATAGTTTTGAACAACTACATCAATAAATTTGCTCACCGCTTGAATAGCACTTTGACCAATAGCTGGCAAATTAGAGATAATACCG
>NZ_JAUPWM010000855.1:0-235 GCF_032436795.1 Streptomyces sp. P9(2023) | reverse complement strand
AAGACTACTGCACCTGCAACCTGCACACCATTAAAACATGCACTGTATATTTTAATTTGTTCTGGAAAAAGTGACACAAGTGATACAATTTCATCAAATGTGTGAACGGGTTTAGCTTGGTGGCCTGTCATAAGTACTTCACTTAAATTAGACCAGAACTCAGTCAAATCATGTGACTCACCGTAAGCGACACCACTTGAGTTGGCTTTTTTTACAACCCATTTTCTGCCTTTCG
>NZ_JAUPWM010000854.1:0-235 GCF_032436795.1 Streptomyces sp. P9(2023) | reverse complement strand
CAGCAGTATGCGGAAAAATGAAAACCGACTATCGCTATTCAAGCAACCTAGGCTGGAATACCTTCCCAGTCCCAATTCTTACAGAGAAAAATAAAACCGACCTGACCCGCTGCGCCGAGAACATCTTGCTGGCACGGGAAGCACACTTCCCTGCCACTATTGCGGATCTTTACGACCCGGACAAAATGCCCGCTGACCTGCGTCACGCCCACGAGCAAAACGATGAGGTACTGGA
>NZ_JAUPWM010000853.1:0-235 GCF_032436795.1 Streptomyces sp. P9(2023) | reverse complement strand
CGGACTGGGCTTACCAAATCGTCAAACAGGTAGGTAACTACGCGGATATTTATGATCGCAACGTGGGCACAGGCTCTGATTTTAAGATTGCACGAGGCTTAAACGCGCTTTGGAAAGATGGCGGCATTCAGTACGCGCCGCCGATTCGCTGACCGACGAGCCTGCGGCCACCTGCCCACACCAACGGCTACGCACCAAAGCGGAGCATCGCGTAGCCGCTGGAGCACTTTTTTGC
>NZ_JAUPWM010000852.1:0-235 GCF_032436795.1 Streptomyces sp. P9(2023) | reverse complement strand
CAACACAGTCAAATATTTCTCAATTTGCCAAACAAATTGAAGATTATTCAAAACCAGTTATTAGGTATAATGTCTTGAAAGCTTCACAAGAGAAAATACGAAAAAATCATTTACGTCCATCCGAGCGGTTGGCAATAGCAGCTTTATCGTATTGCAATAAAAAAGACACAGAGGAGCTGGCTGAAAAATACGATATGTCTAAGGTTGTGTTTGACTATGCCAATTACGCCTTTAA
>NZ_JAUPWM010000851.1:0-235 GCF_032436795.1 Streptomyces sp. P9(2023) | reverse complement strand
CAAGTTCAAACTGACCTTGAACATTCTAAAGAAGATTATGCTGCTGCACTTGAATCAACACCTTATCAAGTAACTGAGGTAAGCTAAAAATTTAAATAAAGAGTTAGCCAAAATTGTATTCGAGGCACTAACTGGGTTATCAGAAATCAGAACGGTGGCACCGCCGTGAGCCTTGGTCTCACGACTTAGCTGTCTACGTGGCTGTAATCGGCTAAAGCCGCCGAACAGTCACAGT
>NZ_JAUPWM010000850.1:0-235 GCF_032436795.1 Streptomyces sp. P9(2023) | reverse complement strand
TCTTCCGATCTGAAAATCGGTAAAGCGAATAACTAAATATATAATACTACCGGCTAAAGCGGAATATACCTTTACCCAAGTAAACCAAGAGGTAACATCACTACCCATATATAGCCATATTGGAGTTAGAGCGATAGGCAAAGCAATAAAAATAGCCAAGCTTGCCCATTTGCTAGCACGAATAATTTCATTTAAACCCATTAATGTAACAAGTACAATCAACCACATTATCCAG
>NZ_JAUPWM010000849.1:0-235 GCF_032436795.1 Streptomyces sp. P9(2023) | reverse complement strand
AGCGCCGGGACAAGCCTGGACACTCCCTGACCTGGCTGCCCTTTGCAATATGTCCCGCGCCACTTTTGTCAGGCATTTCCAGGAAGCGCTGGATTGTTCAGCAACGGAGTATTTGACGGACATACGCATGTCAAAGGCTGCACAACTCTTGCGCGAAAGTGGCGAATCCATCGGCGGCATCGCCGAGCGCGTAGGTTATCAGTCGGACGCGGCGTTTCAGCGCGTGTTCAAGCAG
>NZ_JAUPWM010000848.1:0-236 GCF_032436795.1 Streptomyces sp. P9(2023) | reverse complement strand
CGGCCCGCCATTTGAACCGCTGCTCATAGCTGGCCAGAATAACCTGCCAGTTCGCCCAATCAATCGCAGGCCAGATCGACCACAGGATAAATTCGGGCGGGCGCTGCGTCCGTCGACCGTTCTGCCACGCGTAGATGGCGAACCGCATTGCGTAGAACACGTCCCCAAGCAGCACCTCGCCACCAACCGCAGGTGGTCCTGAAACTCCAACGGTATCCAGACCGCGTTCGGTGATG
>NZ_JAUPWM010000847.1:0-236 GCF_032436795.1 Streptomyces sp. P9(2023) | reverse complement strand
AACTCCACCGACCGGCCTTCCTCAGGCTTCAGGTCGGGATTACCCGCATAGCTACCTCCAAAGCTGAACGTTTCCAGCGGGTAGTACAAATCATTGAAGGTCGGCGCCCGGAAAGATGTGCCATAACTCACCCGTATCCGGTGGGATCGGTCAAACGCGTGGCCCAACGCAACGCCTCCGGTCTCCTGACGACCATAGGCTTCATTGTCGTCACCCCGAAGCGACAACTGGATGTC
>NZ_JAUPWM010000846.1:0-236 GCF_032436795.1 Streptomyces sp. P9(2023) | reverse complement strand
GTTTAATATGGAACTGAATAAAAGAGAGGCATTTTTCGCGGCGATATTTAACGGTTTTTTATCTCATAAAGACCAGTTTAATGATGCTAATCCTGATGAGGCTATCCGCACATGCTGGGCGATGGCTGACCGTATTATTTACCATTCTGACCGAGTGGAATCACCACGCGAGATTGCTAACAGATGGATTAATAAAAATATCGTTATTGTTGATACCGAAACTACGGGGCTGGACA
>NZ_JAUPWM010000845.1:0-236 GCF_032436795.1 Streptomyces sp. P9(2023) | reverse complement strand
CAAGCAGTATATCATTATGTTGAAGAATTGAAAGAATCACTAGAAAATCAATAACAGTTAAGGGGGATAAAAAGATGGCTTGGAAAGAAAGTGCAAAACAATGGGAAGAATTCAAGGACTTAGATCAACCGTTAAAAGACTTATTAGCTAACATGAGTGATGAAGAAAAAATGGATGCCTTCTATGCCGCATTAGAGTTTGGAACGGCAGGCATGCGTGGCGTAGTTGGACCAGGA
>NZ_JAUPWM010000844.1:0-236 GCF_032436795.1 Streptomyces sp. P9(2023) | reverse complement strand
CCCCCCCCCATTACCCCCACCCCCCCCCCCCCCGCACACCCCCCGCTCCCAGACACACTTTCCCTCCACGACGCTCTTCCGATCTGCCGAAGCCGATGACGGTGTCCCAGTCGTCGAATTCGGCGCTGGGGCGACGGGGTGGACGGCCGCGAGCGCGGAAGAGCACACGGCGGAACTCCAGTCACCTGGCTGTCTCTCGCGGTTGGCGTGGGCGGGGGGTAGGG
Source organism: Streptomyces sp. P9(2023) (assembly GCF_032436795.1). Taxonomy (NCBI): domain Bacteria; kingdom Bacillati; phylum Actinomycetota; class Actinomycetes; order Kitasatosporales; family Streptomycetaceae; genus Streptomyces; species Streptomyces sp. P9(2023). The sequence goes on along the minus strand of NZ_JAUPWM010000844.1, from coordinate 12 downwards.
GGGGGGGGGGGG
>NZ_JAUPWM010000151.1:0-476 GCF_032436795.1 Streptomyces sp. P9(2023) | reverse complement strand
CTGACTTTTATCACCAGTGCTCTCTTCAGAACACGTCATCGCTTCGAACAGAATGAACTGTGCCATAAGCGATACATGCGCCGGATGCTCAGGCTTCAAAAAGCGTTCGACCACTGGCTTGAAAAGGGCCGGTCGATCGTGGTTAAAAGGTATAAAGGTCGTTGCGAAAAGCTGGAGCAGCATCGGCAAAGCTTATGGCTGTTCCTGAAGCATGAATCCATCCCGCTTACCAACAATGAAGCTGAGCGGCGCATCCGTGGCAGCGTTATTCAACGTAAAATCAGCTTTGGTACTACCTCAGATGCTGGCGACAAGTTCAGAGGCCGAATGCACACATTGGTAGAAACCTGCAAGAAACGTGGGTTATCCAGCTTGTCTGTGCTAACAGAGATTGTACAGGCGGTAACCGCGCGTCAGCCATATCCAAACGTTCTTGGTCTGTAGACAAAAGTCAATTAACTACCGGTGAACGGTTA
>NZ_JAUPWM010000843.1:0-236 GCF_032436795.1 Streptomyces sp. P9(2023) | reverse complement strand
CTGTTGAGACGGGCTTCCCGGTTATTGAGCCAGATAACCGCGCCCAGCTTCCAGTCGTTATGAGCCGGCATTTGGTCGAGAATTTCCCGAGCCGACGCGATACCGTCCGCCCCGCCCCATCGCTTATAAGCACGATGAGCCATGATCATCGGACAGGCGATCTTGCGCAGAAACTCAGACCGGATACCGACGCGTGCGGGGTCTTTGAAGAACATAGAGAGGTCGTCATAAACCTC
>NZ_JAUPWM010000842.1:0-236 GCF_032436795.1 Streptomyces sp. P9(2023) | reverse complement strand
CCTGAGTGTCCGTAAAATACAGTCTCTGCTCAAAGAACAGTTAGGCACTACATTCTCCATCGGAGCCATCAGTGAGGCACAAACCAAAGTGGCTTCAATGCTGACGCCGCTACATCAGGCTATTCGGGCTGGCATCCAAAAAGCCCCCATGGTTCATATTGATGAAACCTCTCATCCGAGAAATGATGAATCCCGTCTGCGTTGGTGTTGGTTGGCGAGCAGCGAAGATCTGGTTT
>NZ_JAUPWM010000841.1:0-236 GCF_032436795.1 Streptomyces sp. P9(2023) | reverse complement strand
TATCACTCGAGCCACTTTTGATACGGTTTTACAACCGCAGGCACCTCTGGATTTGCGTCAACGGTTCGAAGAAGTAGTCATGTGTACCTTTGAGGCTATTAAAAATAACTTGCGTCAATCGAAAACTCTTTCTGAGCTACGTGACACCCTCCTCCCCAAACTCCTCTCCGGCGAGCTGACGGTTCCCGATGCCGAAGCACAATTGGCCGAGGTGGCCGATGCTTGAGATCGCCTCA
>NZ_JAUPWM010000840.1:0-236 GCF_032436795.1 Streptomyces sp. P9(2023) | reverse complement strand
CTCACCGACCCCTCGACGCACCCGGCCGGTGAACTCGTCCGGCTCTACCACGAGCGCTGGGAGATCGAGACCGCCTATGCGGAGCTGAAGTCCACGATCCTGGGCGGACACGTCCTGCGGGCCCGCACCCCGGACGGCATCGAGCAGGAGATGTGGGCACTGCTGACCGCCTACCAGGCGCTGCGGACCGCGATGACGGATGCCACCGACAGCGTCCCGGGCACCGACCCGGACCG
>NZ_JAUPWM010000150.1:0-477 GCF_032436795.1 Streptomyces sp. P9(2023) | reverse complement strand
AAAACGGTCGTTCAACCTCTCCATTCGGCTTTCTGAGCTGCTGATTGCGCTTCCAAGTCGACCGCCTTCTCCAATGAGCTGCTCAACGGCTGATGTAATCTGTCCTGCCATGCCACCCTCATTTGTGTCCCCCGCAAAGAAACCTGCCAATTGATCTGGCTGGTTGGCGATCACCTCATCTAATCGCTCGTCATCTATTGCTAGCGTTCCATCTAGCTGCAGTGAGATACCAATGTCTGACAGTACATTGAACCCATCGCCCCCCGTGCTACTGCTCAATGCTTGTCGTAGGGTGTTTTCGACAGTGCGAGTGGCACTATCACCATTCAGCTCACCAGCACTGCCACTTTCAGGGTTGTAAGCAGTCAACGAGCCAACCGTATCTTTTAGGGTATTGTAGGCGTCTACAAAGGAGGTGACTTGCTCACGAATCGCATTGCTATCTTGGGCAACGACAACAGTGCTATCTGTATCGGC
>NZ_JAUPWM010000839.1:0-237 GCF_032436795.1 Streptomyces sp. P9(2023) | reverse complement strand
CGACTCCGCTGGGTCCAATGTTTATTTGTGCGACAGATGATGGTGTTTGTTTGTTGGAGTTCGTTGATAGGAGAATGTTAGAAACGGAGTATAAAGATTTACAGAAAATACTAAACGCAAAAATAATTGCAGGTGAAAATTATCATATTAAGAAAGCAAACATAGAAATAGCTGAATATTTTAATGGTGAACGTAAGAAATTTGATGTAAAAGTTCAATTTCTAGGGACAGATTTTC
>NZ_JAUPWM010000047.1:0-53053 GCF_032436795.1 Streptomyces sp. P9(2023) | reverse complement strand
CACCGTGCGCCGCATGCCCGGTTGCCGGATCATGGCCCCCATGTCTGCCAAGCCAGCCGGGGAGTCCGTTCTGTCCGAGGAGTCCGCGCCTTCCGGGGCGCCCATGTCATCCGTTCCGTCCGTGCCGTCCGAGCGGGCGCTGCCCATTCGGCTCACCCTTGACGACAGCGACTCGCCCTCGGACGTCATCGACGCGCTCTTCCTCGGCCGTTTCACCACCGGCGAGCAGCCGCACTCGCACAGCACGACCCTCGACCGGGTGAAGCCCGACGCGACGCTGCTGCCGGCCGGGGCGACGGTGCTGCGCGCCGCCAAGGACGACGACCGCGCCGCGGTGCTCGCCGAGGGCGAGGGCTGGACACTGCTGATCTCGCGGTGGAACCGGGGCGCGGACGTCACCGTCACCGCGACGGAGCCCGAGTTGGCGGAGCGGATCCTCAAGGAGGCGACGGACGGGGCGAAGGACGAGCCCGAGCCGCAGCCCGAGAACGTCACGATGGGCTTCTGGTACGTGTCACCCCGGCGCGGCCCGCACCGGACGACCCGGCAGATCAGCGCCGGTACCTGGGACGAGGTCCGGCCCAACTACACGGCGCCGGTGGCCGATGCGATGGACCGGCTGATGAAGGTCACCCCGGACGACATCGCGGGGCGGCTGCTGCTGCTCCACGGCCCGCCGGGGACCGGCAAGACGTCCGCGCTGCGCACGCTGGCGCGGTCGTGGCGGGACTGGTGCCAGGTGGACTGCGTCCTGGACCCGGAGCGGCTCTTCAACGACGTCGGCTATCTGATGGACATCGCGATCGGCGAGGACGAGGGCTCGGCGAAGGGGCGGTGGCGGCTGCTGCTCCTGGAGGACTGCGACGAGCTGATCCGCGGCGAGGCGAAGCACACGGCGGGGCAGGCGCTGTCCCGGCTCCTGAACCTCACGGACGGGCTGCTCGGGCAGGGCCGTAACGTCCTCGTCGGCGTCACGACCAACGAGGACCTGGAGCGGCTCCACCCGGCGGTGGTCCGCCCCGGCCGGTGCCTGGCCCGGATCGAGGTGGGCGGTCTGACGCGGGCGGAGGCGGTGGGGTGGCTGGGCACGGAGTCGGGCGTGGGGCGCGAGGGCGCGACGCTGGCGGAGCTGTACGCGCTGCGTCGCGGGACCCAGGCCCCCGGACTCCCGGAGCCCAGGACCCCGGACGCGGGGCTGTACCTCTAGGGGGCACGGGGTGAACGACCCCGGAACGGGCACCGCTCGTCGTGGCGTTGTGCCCACCCTCCCCCAGACTCCGTCCGGGGGGACCCCCACCGCCCTGCGGAACGATTGCCCACAACGGGGGGCGGTGGATGGAGTCAGCTTCCGTACGCCGCCCGCAGCGCGTCCGACACCGCCGCCGTCGCCGCTTCGCGGCTGAGGCCCAGGCGTTTCGCCTCCGTCGCGTACGTCGCCGCCGCGGTCGCCGCCAGGCGGGCCGCCGCGTCGCCCGCCGCCGCGACGAACGTGCCGAGGCGGCCGCGCGTCTCGATCACGCCGTCCGCCTCCAGCGACTTGTACGCCTTGGCGACCGTGTTCGCCGCCAGGCCGAGGTCCTCCGCCAGGCCCCGTACCGTCGGGAGCTTGTAGCCCACCGGCAGCGCCCCCGAGCGGGCGCGTTCCGCGATCTGGGCGCGGAGTTGTTCGTACGGGGCGGTCGAGGAAGCCGTGTCCACGGTGATTCGCAATGTCACGGCCCCGATTCTCCCCCCGTCCCCGCCGAAAATGGGAGGCGGCCGCGCCACTCCCCCACATAGCGTGCGGGACCATGACTGTGATCGTCCGTGACGTACGCCCCGAGGACGCCGAACACTTCGCCCTCGTCCGGCGCGCCGCGCTCCCCTACATGCTCGCCAGCGGCGCCCAGGTCGCCTTCGACTGGACGCACGCCCATCCCGACGCGCACGCGCGGCCCCTCGTCGCCGAGATCGACGGGGAGATCGTCGGCACGTCCCAGCTCCGCATCGCGCACGACGCGCCCGAGCCGGGTGTGGGCTCGGTCAACGTCTACGTCCACCCGGAGAAGCGGGGACTCGGCGCCGGCACGCTGCTGCTGCGGGCCTCCGAGGAGCACCTCGCGGAGCAGGGGGCGACCAGGCTCTACAGCTGGGTGCTGGACGAATCGGAGTTCCGCGCCTTCGCCGAACGGCACGGGTACGAGGCCCGCCGTCCCGCGCACTTCCTCCGCCTCGATCTGACGACGGCCGAGCTGCCGCCGCTCCAGGAGCCGCCCGCCGGTGTCGAACTGCGCGCGGCCGCCGAGTTCGCCGCCGATCCCCGGCCGCTGTTCCTGCTGGACGCGCTGACCACGGCCGACGAGCCCGGCGACGTCGGTGCCGAGCTGACGGACTACGAGCACTGGCTGGCGACCACCTGGCGGCATCCGCTGTTCGATGCCGAGCTGACCACGGTCGCGGTGGTCGACGGCCGGCCCGTCGCGTTCAGTGCCGCCCAGACCGACGGCCGGGGGCGGTACAGCACCGGCATGACCGGCACCGACCCGGCGTTCCGGGGGCGGGGGCTGGCCAAGCTCGCCAAGAACGACGCCCTGCACCGGGCCCGCGCGGCGGGCTGTACGGAGGCGTTCACCGGGAACGACGCCGGGAACGGGCCGATGCTGGCGATCAACAAGTGGTTCGGTTACGAGATCTGCGCGACGGAGGTGCGTCATGTCCGGGCGCTCGGTTGAGGCCGACGTCGAGGTCGTGCTCGTCAAAGCCGGGCGGACCAAGATCCGGTACCCCGCCCGGCTCCTCGCCAACGACGGCACCCGGCTCACCGTACGCGCCCCCTGGGCCGCCGAGGGCGTCCGGGACTTCGGATTCGTACGGTTCGAGCCGGGTGACGTCTTCGTGGAGCACTACTGGCGCGACCGCTGGTACGCGGTCAAGGAGGTTCGCTCCTCGGACGGGTCGCTCAAGGGCTGGTACTGCGACATCACCCGACCGGCCGCCGTCGACGGATCCGGTTCCACCATCGTGGTCGAGGACCTGGACCTGGATCTGTGGGTGTCGGCGGACGGCAGCGAGGTGCTGCGGCTCGACGAGGACGAGTTCGCGGCGAGCGGCCTGGCCGCCGCCGATCCGGAGGCGGCGGCCCGCGCCGTCGAGGCCCTCGACGAGCTCGAACGCCTCGGCCGTGAGGGGCTTGTCCGGCTTCTCGACGTCAGCGACGTCAGCGACGTCAGCCGAGGATGACGTCCGACTCCTCCAGCGCGAGGAAGCCCGGCGTCGGCACGCCCAGCGGGCCCGAGGGCGTCAGCTGCAACAGCGTGGCCTTCACCCGGGCCGCGCCGGCCTTGTAGGCGGGCTCCTTCACGACGCCCGAGTTGGACCAGTCGTGGACCTGGCCGTCGCAGACGGCGCGGGTCCCGCCGATCCCGATGGAACGGTCCGCCTGGACGAGCGTGCTGCTGACGAAGACCGGGCCCGCGCTGTCGTCGAGGCAGCTGTACGTGCCGGAGAGGGTGACCGTGCCGTCGGCGGCTACGGTTCCGTACGCGTCGACGGAGAGGCTGTCGGCGGAGACGGGGGCCGCATGGGCGGCGGTGGCGGTGGCGGCGAGGAGTGCGCCTGCGGCGAGGGCGAGACGGACGCGCATCAGGGGAATCCCTTCGGGGTGGGGGGTGTGGTTCGCCCGCCAGGGATATCGGATCAGGCCAGCCAATGACCGAAACTCACCCTATCGGGGGCGAGTTGAGGCGCTTGCGGTAGTGCATACGATCGTACGGTCCGTCCGCCCGGCGCTCGACGAGCTCATAGCCGTACCGCTCGTACAGCTTCTGGTTCTCCCACATCATCGCGTTCGTGAGCAGCCGTACCTCGGCCAGACCGAGCTCCCGCGCCCGCGCGTCCACCCAGTCGAGGAGCGCCCGGCCGAGGCCGGTGCCCTGGGCGTCCGGGTGGACGGCGACGGTGTCCAGATAGAGGTGGTCGGCCTCGGGGATCACCACCACGAGACCGACCACCGGGTCGCCTGCGACGAACACCCTCCCCGCCGCCACGTTCGCCCCGTGGTCGGCCTCCATCGGGGACGGCACGAGGCCGATCCGTTCGATGTAGTGGGTGAAGGCCGCGTCGATCACGGCCTTCACCGCCGGCACGTCGGACGGGAGAGCAGGGCGGATGTCGTGCGTCATGCCGACACGTTACGGCGGCGGACGATCACCTTCTTCAGCAGGGGCCAGGCCAGCAGGAGTACGACCACGGCGTAGACGGTCACCGAGAAGGGGGTGTTGACCAGGCCCGTCAGCGAGCCGTCGCTGATCTGCAGGGCGCGGCGCAGCTGCTGTTCGGCGGCCGGGCCGAGGATGACGCCGATGACGGCGGGCAGGACGGGGAGTCCGTACCGCCGCATGCCGAACCCGATCAGGCCGATGACCAGCAGGATCACCAGGTCGAGCGCCTCCCCGCCGACCGCGTACGCGCCGACGGCGGCGAAGAACAGGATGCCGGCGTAGAGGTACGGGCGCGGGATGCGCAGCAGCTTGGCCCAGAGGGGCGCGAGCGGCAGGTTGAGCGCGAGCAGGAGCACCATGCCGACGAAGAGCGAGGCGATCAGGCCCCAGACCAGGTCGGGTTCGCGTTCGAAGAGCAGCGGTCCGGGCTGGATGCCGTACTGCTGGAAGGCGGCGAGCATGACGGCGGCGACGGCGGTCGTCGGCAGGCCCAGGGTGAGCATGGAGACGAGCGTGCCGGCGGCGGAGGCCGAGGCGGCGGACTCGGGTCCGGCGACGCCTTCGATGGCGCCCTTGCCGAACTGGTCCTTGTGCTTGGAGAGCCGCTTCTCGGTGACGTACGAGAGGAAGGTCGGGATCTCCGCGCCGCCGGCCGGGATCGCGCCGAACGGGAAGCCGATGACGGGGCCGCGCAGCCAGGACTTCCAGGTGCGCTTCACGTCGTCCTTGCCGAGCCAAGGCCGTCCGACGGGGATGGCCTCGCCCGACGTACGGCGCAGATGGGCGGCGACCCAGAGGGCCTCGCCGATGGCGAAGAGGCCGACCGCGACGATCACGACGTCGATGCCGTCGGCGAGCTGGAGCGAGCCGAAGGTGAGGCGCTGCTGGCCGGTCATCTGGTCGAGGCCGACCAGGCCGAGGGTGAGGCCGATGAGGAGCGAGGCGAGGCCGCGGATCCGGGAGGAGCCGAGGACGGAGGTCACCGCGATGAACGCGAGGACCATGATCGCGAAGTAGTCGGGCGCGCCGATGTCGACGGCGAGCGCGGCGACGGTCGGGGCGAGCGCGACGAGCAGCAGGGTGCCGATCATGCCGCCGGTGAAGTGGCCTATCGCGGCCGCCGCGAGCGCCTGCGCGCCGCGGCCGGCCTTGGCCATGGGGTTGCCCTCCATGGCGGCGACGACGGCCGCGCTCTCACCGGGGGTGTTGAGCAGGATCGAGGTGGTGGAGCCGCCGAACATGGCTCCGTAGTAGATGCCGGCGAACATGATGAAGGCACCGGTCGGTTCGAGTCCGTACGTCACCGGGAGCAGCAGGGCGACCGCCATGGCGGGGCCGATGCCGGGCAGGACGCCGATCGCGGTGCCGAGGAGCACGCCGATGGCGGCCCACAGCAGGTTCATCGGGGTGAGGGCCGTACCGAAGCCGTCGATCAGGGAGTTGAGTGAGTCCATGGGTCAGAGCACTCCCATCAGCGGGCCGCCGGGCAGCGGAACGCCGAGCAGGTTGTTGAAGACGACATAGGTGAGGAGCGAGAGTCCGGCGGCGATCAGCGGATCGCGGTGGAGGTGGCGGCTGCCGAGGGCGTAGGCCGCGCCCCAGAAGAGCAGGGCTCCGGAGACGGGGAAGCCGACCGGGCCGATGAGGACGGCGAAGGCGAGGAAGACCCCGGCCAGGAGCAGGACCGTACGCCAGTCACCGGGCTCGGAGAGGTCGACGTCCTCGCCGCCCTCGGACTCGCCCCGGCCGCCGCGCAGCACGTCGATCGCGAGGAGGACGGCGACGACGAGCAGGCCGGTGCCGACGACGAGGGGGACGGTCTTGGGGCCGACGGGGCCGCGCTGGGCGATGTCGACGGTCATGGTGAGGGCGTCGGTGAGGACGAGGACGCCGATGAGGAAGAGGAGGACGCTGACGCCGAGCTCGGAGTGCTCGCGCAGCCAGGAAGCGCGACGCTCGTCGGTGGCCGGGGGTCGTTCGTCGGTGGTCGTGGTCACAGTCCCAGCTCCTTCAGCACGGAGGCGACCTGCTTGTCCTGTGCGGCGAGGAAGGTGCCGAACTCCTCGCCGGGCAGGAAGGCGTCGTTCCAGCCGTTCTTCTTCAGCGACTCGCGCCACTGCGGGGAGTCGTGCAGCTCCGTGACGAGGCCGACGAGCTTGTCGCGCTCGGCGTCGGAGAGACCGGGCGGGGCGACGATCCCGCGCCAGTTGATGAACTCGGTGTCGAGTCCGGCCTCGCGCAGGGTGGGGGCGTCCAGGTCGGGGACGCGTTCGGGGCCGGTGACGGCGAGCAGGCGCAGCTCGCCGGACTCGATCTGGTCGAGGTACTCGCCGACGCCCGAGACGCCGAAGGCGACCTTGTCGCCGAGGATGGAGGCGAGGAGTTCGCCGCCGCCGTCGAAGGGGATGTAGTTGACGCTCTTCGGCGCGATGCCGGCGGCCTGGGCCATCAGCATCGGGGCGAGGTGGTCGGGACCGCCGGGCGAGGAGCCGCCGCCGACGGGCAGCTTGCCGGGGTTCGCCTTCCAGGCGGTGAGCAGGTCCTGGATGGTCTTGTACGGGGAGTTCTTGCCGACCACGACGATGTCGGGCTCCATGGTGAGCCGGGCGATCGGGGTGGTGTCGGCGAGGGTCTTCGGGGTCTTGTTGGTGTGGACGGCGCCGACGACGCCGAGGCCCATGGACATGGCGACCTTGCCGTTGCCTTGCTCGCCGACGAGCCGGGTCAGGCCGACGGTGCCGCCGGCCCCGGGCAGGTTGAAGACCTCGATGTCGGTGGTCAGGCCGGCGTCCTCGGCGTTCTTCGCCGCCGTACGGGCGGTGATGTCGTAGCCGCCGCCGGGTGTGTTGGGGACCATGAACCGCAGTCCGGGGATCTGGGTGCCGGTGTCGGAGCCGCTGCCGGCGGAGAGCAGGGGCGGCCCCACCAACACCAGCAGCGCGGCCCCGAGCAGGGCGAGGGGGGTGCGCAGACGCACGTGTGCCGCCTCTCGATAGATGTGTGAAGTGGCCCACATGTTGCCCGCGCGTTAAGAACCTGTCTCTCTTCCGCAATCAACGGACGTTGTGGTCCTTGTGGTCGCGACCTAGCGTGTCGGCGTGACAAAGGTGCTGGTGGTCGACGACGACTTCATGGTCGCGAAGCTGCACAGCCGTTATGTGTCGACTGTGGACGGTTTCTCCGTCGTCGGGGTCGCACACAGCGGCGGCGAGGCACTGCGCCTCGCCGAGCGGCTGCGCCCCGATCTCGTCCTGCTCGACATCTACCTGCCGGACATGGACGGCATCTCCGTCCTGCGCGAGCTGCGCGGTTCCGGTCTCGCGATGGACGCCCTGTTCATCACGGCGGCGCGGGACGCGGGCATGATCCGCTCGGCGCTGCGGGCGGGGGCACTGCACTATCTGATCAAGCCGTTCAACCAGGCCGCGCTGCAGGAGCAGCTGCGGCACGTGGCCTCGCTGCGGAGCCGTCTGGACGAGCTGGACGAGGCGCGCCAGGAGGACGTGGACCTGATCTTCGGCACCCGCCCGCCGGGCTCGCGCGAGCTCCCGAAGGGCCTCGCCGCCCACACGGCGGACCTGGTGGACGGCATCCTGCGGGCCCACCCGGAGGGCCTGTCGGCGACGGAGTGCGCGGAGGCGGGCTCCCTGTCCCGCGTCAGCGCGCGCCGCTACCTGGAGTACTTCGGGGAGACGGGCCGCGTGGAGATCACGCTCCGCTACGGAGGGACGGGCCGCCCGGAGCGGCGCTACCGACGGCTGGGCTGACGGCGGAGCCTGCGCTTCCCGAGCAGTCGGCCCTGTTCCTCCTGGAGCCGGGCGAAGCCGTCGCGGGCGTGGGCGTGTATCGCCCCGGCGGGGAACACGACCACGGAGAGGTGGTCGGTGAAATCGCCCCGCTCCCAGCGGGCGGCGGTGATCTCGAAGCCGGCGACGTGCGACGTCACGCATGGCGCGGTTGTCGGGCAGGAAGACGGTGGTGGCCCAGAGCCGCCACTCGGTCTCCTCCTCCTCGGTCGGCGGGGTCCCGCCCCGGAAGGGCGACTTCCCGTCGGGCCGGGAGTTACCGGCTCAGGAACTCCTCGAACATGCGCGAGTTCGTGCTGGCGGGTGCATACAACGGTCCGTGGAAATCAGCCAGTTGACGGTTCACGCGGGCAAGTCGCTCCTGCCGCTGGGCCAGTCGGAGCCCGTTGAGGTACGTGACGAGGTAGCCGGCGAAGCCAGGACGATGGTGAGGACCGCTGTGCCCATGATCCGGATGCCAGTTCGGGGCGGGGTCCGGGGCGCTCGCCTTGAGTGCCGCTTAGCGGCTCCTTAAAGAGACCATAAGGATCGCCGTCACGCCCTCCCTGCAGCCGATTTCGCGGATTCCGGCGGCTAGCTTGCTGAGCAACCCCCACGCACGTCCCCCCTCGAAGGAGTTGTTCACCATGACCGCTCGCCGTACCGCGTCCGCCGTCCTCGCTCTCGGTGTCGCGCCGATCGCGTTCGCCGGGCTCGCCGCCGCGCCCGCCGTGGCGCACGGGTCGATGACGGATCCGGTCAGCCGGGTGTCCGCCTGTTATACGGAGGGGCCGGAGAGCCCGAAATCGGCGGCGTGCAAAGCGGCCATGGCGGCGAGCGGGGCGCAGGCGTTCTACGACTGGAACGCGGTGAACATCGCCAACGCCGCCGGGAAGCACCGCGACCTGATCCCGGACGGCAAGCTGTGCAGCGCCGGCAACGACAAGTACCGCGGTCTCGACCTGGCCCGCGGCGACTGGCCCGCCAGCACGCTCGCCGCCGGGAAGCACACCTTCCGCTACAAGGGGACCGCCCCGCACCGGGGTTCGTTCGAGCTGTACGTGACGAAGGACGGCTACGACCCCTCGAAGCCGCTGAAGTGGTCGGACCTGGAGCCGAAGCCGTTCGCGACGGTGACCGACCCGCGGATGGAGAACGGCGACTACGTCTTCGACGGGACGATCCCGAACAAGTCCGGCCGCCACCTGATCTACTCGATCTGGCAGCGCTCCGACTCCCCCGAGGCGTTCTACACCTGCTCCGACGTCGTGTTCGGCAAGGACTCCGCCGGTACGCCGGCCCCGACCGCGTCCGCGCCGACCGACGAGGAGATCAAGGACGGGGAGGACAAGTCCACCGTCGAGCAGGGCGGGCACGGCGACGACCACGCCGAGACCGGCGCGGAGGCGACGGCCGCGGCGCCGGAGACCTCCGGGCAGACGACGAAGGAACCCGCCGCCTCCCAGTCGGCCGCCACCACCGCCCCCGACGCGCCCGCCGCCGCGGGCGCCGACGCGGGCGCCGACGCGGGCGAGCGGCTCGCCGAGACCGGGGGCGACGCCACCACCTCGTACCTCGTGATGGGTGGCGCCGCGATCCTGGCGCTCGGCGCTGCGGTGTTCTTCGGGGCGACCCGGCGCGGCCGCCGCGGAGCGGTGCGCTAGCCGACCACGGACGCGCAGGTGGTCGGGGTCGCGTGGGCCGGGTCGAGGGCGTTGGTCACCTCGTGGAACGTCACCCGGTCCACGGTCCCGATCGCCACGTGCTCCGAGAGGTCCAGGGCGCACTTGTCCTGGATGACGACGTTGGTGACGTTGGGGCCGTCGAGGAACCCCGAGCGGTAGGGGGTGACGACCTCGTCGTACTTGGTCGTGATGACCGTGTACGTGACCCCCGGGACCGTGTCCCCGCCCTCGTTGAGCTTGGTGATGAACGGGGAGCCGGCGATCTGGTCGGCGAGACCCGGGGTGTTGTCGGTGACGAAGTCCTCGACGCCGGGGAAGTACGGCAGCAGCTTGGTGAGGCCGAGGAGGGTCGTGCCGTGGTTGTCGGGGGCGATCCCGACGAGCGCGTTGACCTTCTCGGCACCGCCGAGGAACTTCAGGTAGTAGCGCGGCATCATGCCGCCCTGCGAGTGCCCGACGAGGTCGGCCTCGGGGGCTCCGGTGGCCGCGAGGACCTTGTCCACGTAGGCGTCGAGCTGTTCGGCCGACTTGTCGATGGGGCCGAGCCCGTGGAAGAAGGGCACGTTGGGCAGCTGGCCGTAGTCGAGCGAGAAGACGCAGTAGCCCCGGTTGACGAGGTACGGCGCGAGTCCCAGCCAGTTGTCGACGGAGTTCCCGAAGGTTCCGTGGACCAGCACGACCGGGCGCGGGTGCGCGGCCGAGGGCTTGCAGGAGAAGTCGTTCCAGCCCCGGCTGACAGCGGCGGCCTGGGTGGGGGCGGCCTGGGTGGGGGCGGCCTGGGCCGAGGCGGTGGGGGCGAGGGTCGCGGCGGCGGTCAGCAGCAGGACCGAGAACGTTCTGAGCGCGTGTTTCCAGGGCAGCATCGTGCGATCTCCTTGCGGCTCAAGGGAAATCAGAAACGAACGACGGCAGTTAGCCCTGCGGCCCGGACCACAAGTGGGGATGCTCTGCTTCCAGCCAAGCTACGCACGAGTAGCCTCGACTGGGAAGTTACGCGTCGGTAAAAACTGACTTCTCGTCAACACGCAGTACGCGTAGACCATTTGGGGCCGCCCCCGCGCACGGCGGGGGCGGCCTCAAGGGGGATCGACGGCGGCCGGAGGGTGCCGCGCGGTGAGCGGCGCGTCGGGTCAGGCCAGCGCCGCCGGGCGGACGGCCTTCGGGCCGAAGCGGCGGCGGGCCCGGTCGGCGGCGGCCTCGGCCGCGCGGGCGCGGGCGTCGCCGGGGTCGAGGGAGAGCTGACGGTAGGCGCTGTCGGCGGGCAGCAGGTCGTCGGCGCGGAGCGCGAACGCCCGGACGCGGGCCCGCTGGAGCCCCAGGGCGGTCAGCAGTCCGAGCGCTGTCGCGGCGAGGGCCGGCGAGTGGCCGGTGGGTTCCGGCAGGGCGCGCGTACGGGTGCTGGAGCTGCGGTCGGCGTACCGGACGGTGAGGGTGAGCCGGCCCGCGGTCTGGCCTTCGCCGCGCAGGCGCTGGCCGATCCGGTCGGCGAGCCCCAGGACCGCCCGGTGCTGCTGCGCCGGGTCGAGGCAGTCCCGGTCCAGGACGAGGTCGGCGCTCAGGTGCGCGGCGGGCTCCGACGGGGTGACCGGTCGGGGGTCGTGGCCGCGGGCGCGCTCGGCGAGGAGCCGGGCGGGGCCGGCTCCGAGGAGTCGCTGCAAGGTCGCCGAGGGCAGCTCGACGACCTGGCCGATGGTGTGGAGCCCGTACTGGTGGAGGGTGTCGGCCGTGGCGCGCCCGATCCCGGGCAGCGCGGTGACCGGCCGGGGGTAGAGCCATTCCTCGGCCTCCTCGGCGCGGACCCAGGTGGTCTCGCCGGGCGCGGAGGCGTCGGCGGCCATGGCGGCGAGCATGCGGTTGTTCGCGAGCCCGGCGCTGCTGTCGATGTCGTAGAGCGCCTTCAGCCGGAGCTTCGCCAGCTGGACGACGTCGTAAGGGGACAGGTCGAAGTAGCGGAGCGCCGACGTCAGGTCCAGCTGGACGGCCTGCGGCGGGAGGGCCTGCACGTGAGGCGTGATTCCGGACACCAGTTCGATTAGATCGTCGTACTGGGCCTCGGTGAGTGCCGCGTGGAGATGGAGGTGGGCGATATGCCGTCGGCGTGTCGTCATCCCGCGCTCCCGGGGCTCGTGTAGCCGAACTTCTTCAGGTCGGCCGAGCGGCTGCCGGCCGGCTGCAGGTCGGCGTACGGATGCAGGCGCGCGCCGGTGGTGCCGTTGACCAGGACGCGGTGCGGCTGGGCGGGCGCCGGGTGCCGCCGGTCCGTGCCGGGCTGGGCGGGTGTCGGCTGCGGGCGGTCGGCGCCGAGGAGGGCGAGCGCGGCCTCGGGGCCCCGGTCGCGGCGGGCCGCGGCGATCTCGTCCAGGTCCCAGGCCATGGTGCCGACGATCGTGCGGCGGGTACCGCGCACCTGGACCGTGCCGCGCACGAGCAGCAGTCCGCTGTGGAACACGGTGTGCGCGCAGGCCGGGTGGGAGTCCTCGAAGAAGGCCAGGTCGACCAGGCCGGAGCCGTCCTCCAGGGTGACGAAGATGATCCGCTTGCCGCTGGCGATCGGCGGGGTCTGGGTGGAGGCCCGTACCCCGGCGACGAGGACCTGCTGACCCGCCCGCATCCCGGCCAGATGGGCCGCGTCGATCGCGCCGATCTCGCGCAGCAGCCGGTGGTGGTGCTCCATCAGGTGCTTGGAGACGTCGATGCCGAGGGTGTTCAGCTCGGCGCTCAGGGCCTCGCGCCCGGTCATCTCCGGCAGACCGCTCGGCTCCGCCCCGCCCACGGCGCCCGCGTCCAGGGGCAGTTGACCCTTGGCCGCCGAGCGGGTGCGGGACTGCCGATGGAGTTCGGCGATCTGCAGCAGCAGGTCGCGCCGGGTGAGGCGGCCGTCGTGGAGGGAGGTCAGGGCGCCGATCTCGGCGAGGCGTTCGGCGACCGGCCGGCTGGGGCGGGCCCGCTGCCAGAAGTCCGACAGCGATCCGTAGGGCTGCCCCTGCTCGATCCGCGCGCACTCGTCCTCGCTGATGCCGTGCACGGCGGACAGGGCGAGCCGTACGCCCCACTGGTCTCCGTCGGTCTTCTCCACGGTGTGCTCCACCCGGGAGTCGTTGACGTCGACCTGGAGGATCGGCACACCACGGCGGCGGGCGTCGGAGACGAGGACGCGCTTGGGCCACATACCGGGGTCGTGTTCGAGGAGACCGGCGAGCAGGAACGCCGGATAGTGCGCCTTGAGCCAGGCGCTCTGCAGCGCCGGTACGGCGAAGGCGACCGCGTGCGCCCGGCAGAAGCCGTACGCGCCGAAGGCCTCGACCGTCTTCCAGACCTGCTCGCGCACCTCCGGGCTGTATCCCCGGGCGGAGGCGAGACGGTGGAACCACTCCTCGACCCGGGGCAGCCGCGCCTTGTCGCCGAGCGCCCGCCGGGCGACCTCGGCCAGCGCCCGGTCGCAGCCGGTCAGCACCGACAGCGTCTCGATGATCTGCTCGTGCCAGATGGTCACGCCGTAGGTGTCGGCGAGCACCGGCTCCAGGTCGGGATGGGCGTACGTGGGTGTGCCGCCGTGCCGTGCGGCGATGTACCGCTCGGGCATGCCGCCGGCGACCGGCCCGGGGCGGAAGAGGCTGATGTCGGCGATGACGTCCTGCGGGTCGCGGGGCTGCAGCCGGGACAGCAGGTCCTGCTGACCGGGCGATTCGAGCTGGAACAGGCCGAGGGTCTGGCTCTCCTGGATGAGCTTGAACGCGAAGACGTCGTCGAGCGGCACCTGCGCGGGGTCGTCCAGGTCGATGTGGTTGCCGGTGGTCCGTTCGATCTCGGCGACCGCGTGGGTCATCGAGGAGAGCATCCGGACGCCGAGGACGTCCAGCTTGATGTTGCCCAGCGCCTCGATCTCCTCCTTCGCCGCCATCGCCATCGGGTAGTCGCCCTGCGGGGTCGGCTGGACCGGCAGCCGGTCCAGGAGCGTCGCGTCGCTGATGACCACGCCGCAGGGGTGCATGGCCATGCCGTGGACCAGGGAGTCGAGCCCTTCGGCCAGCTCCCACAGCGGCCCGTACCGGTGCGCCTCGGCCGCGAGGCCCCGTAGCTCGGGCAGTTCGGCGAGGGCGCCGGTGATGTCGGAGGCCCGCAGGTGCGGGAAGCTCTTGGCGATCCGGTCGACGTCCGCAGGCGTGATGCCGAGGGCGAGGCCGGTGTCGCGCAGGGCGCGGCGGGCCCGGTAGGTCTCGGGCATGGCGGTGACCGCGACCCGTTCCTTGCCGAACCGGTCGAAGATCGTGTCGTAGCACTCGAGCCGTCGGGCGGACTCCACGTCGATGTCGATGTCGGGCAGCGACTTGCGGCGCACGCTGAGGAAGCGTTCGAACAGCAGGTGGTGGTCGAGCGGGTTGGCGGTGGCGATGCCCAGCGCGTGGCAGACCATCGATCCGGCGCCCGAGCCGCGGGCCGCGACCCGGATGCCCTTCTCCCGGATGTCGGCCACGACCTGGCCGACGGCGAGGAAGTACGAGTCGTAGTTCATGTGGGAGATCACCGCGAGCTCGTCGTCAAGCCGGTCGAGCGCGGCGCGGTCCCGGTCCAGGCCGCGCCGGACCAGGCCCGCCTCGCTCCGCGCGCGCAGCAGCCGGGCCGCGCCGTCCGCGCCGGGGTCGGCACCGAGCACGCCCGGCTCGGGGAAGTGCGGCGTGCCGAGCCCCAGGTCGGCGGCGGGGTCGACGGTGCAGGCGGCCGCCGTGGCGGCGGTGTCGGCGAGCAGCCGGCGGGCCCGCGCGGGGTTCGCGCCCGCGCACTCGGCGATCAGCCGCGCGACGCTCGTCATCCTGCCCTCGTCCTTGAGCCAGCGCTGCCCGCCGTCCAGACGGCGCCGGTCGATCGGCCGCAGCAGCCGCGCGGAGTCCAGGACGTCGGCGAGCCGGTGCTGCTCCGGGTCGGCGTAGCGCACGGCGTTGGAGAGCACGGCGGTGGTACGGGTGCGGTCGGCGAGGGCCAGCGTGCGGGCGGCCAGCCGGATCGATCCGGGCCCGGTGCCGGTCGGCCCGTGCCCGACGGCCTCCAGCCGGAGTCCGGTGCCGAACAGCTCCTGCCAGGGGGCGAGCAGCTTGACCGCGACGTCCTCGCGGCCCGCCGCCAGGGCCCGTACCGGCTCCGAGAGCGGTCCGAGCAGCACGGTCAGGCCGGGGCCGCCGTACGTGCGCAGCGCCTCCCACGGCACCACCGGCGCCGTACCGGAACCGGAGACGGAACCGGACACGGCACGGGCACCGGACACGGCACGGGCACCGGACACGGCACGGGCACCGGACACGGCACGGGCACCGGAATCGTCACCGGTGCCGGCGTGGGCGGCCGACGTGATGCGGCACAGCCGCGCCCAGCCCGCCCGGTCCTGGGCGAGCAGCGTGAACCGCAGCGGCGGCTCGACCACGTGCGCGCCCCCGCGGGCGGGGGTACGGCGCCGCTGGGCCGGCGGCGGGGGCGCGAGGGCCTCCACGGCCAGGTCGACGCCGAAGACCGGCCGGACACCGTTCTTGTCACAGGCCCGCGCGAACCGCACGAGGCCGGTGACGGTGTCCCGGTCGGTGAGCGCGAGGGCGGGCACGCCCCGCTCGGCGGCCCGCCGGACGAGGTGCTCGGGGTGGGCGGCGCCGTAGCGGACGGAGTAACCGGACGCGACGTGCAGATGGGCGAAGCCCGTCATGCCGCACCTCCATCACTCCACCCCTTTTCGACGATTCACCCGATATGCTCATCGTACGCCCGTTCGATTACTGTACTCCCTCATGAGCCCCGGCCAGTGCCTAGATTCGAACACATCAGCGATTCCCGGGCGAGAGGCTCGACACGTCTCATCCGTTCGGCCCCATACCGCCTGCGCGAACACCCCCCTCCCCGGAGCGTGGGGGCATGACCCTCGTCGATGAACTGAAGAGTGCCGTCACCCCCCGCGCCGCCCTGCTCGTCGTCGGCGTCTTCGCCCTCCAGCTGCTGTTCATCACCTCGTACGTCGGGGCGCTCCACAACCCGAAGCCGACGGACGTCCCGTTCGGCGTGGTCGCACCCCCACAGGTCTCCGCCCAGCTCGTCGGCAGGCTGGACCAGCTCCCCGGCGGACCGCTCGACCCCCGGGCCGTCACCGACGAGGCCGAGGCCCGGCAGCAGATCCTGAACCGGGACATCGACGGCGCCCTGCTGGTGAACCCGGCCGGGACCACCGACACCCTGCTCGTCGCCTCCGGCGGCGGCACCGTGCTCGCCTCCGCCCTGGACACCCTCTTCACCCGGGTCGAGGGCGCCGACCGACGGACCGTCAGGACCGTCGACGTGGCCCCCGCCTCCCCGCAGGACTTCGACGGCCTCTCCGCCTTCTACCTGGTCGTCGGCTGGTGCGTCGGCGGCTACATCTGCGCCGCGATCCTCGCCATCAGCTCCGGTGCCCGCCCGGCGAACCGGGAACGCGCGATCATCCGGCTCGGCGCCCTCGCGCTCTACGCGATCCTCGGTGGCCTCGGCGGCGCGGTCATCGTCGGCCCGATCCTGGGCGCCCTGCCCGGCAGCATCGCGGCCCTGTGGGGCCTGGGCGCCCTGGTCGTCTTCGCGGTCGGCGCCGCCACCCTCGCGCTGCAGTCGGTCTTCGGCATCGTGGGCATCGGCCTGGCGATCCTGCTGATCGTGGTGGCAGGCAACCCGAGCGCCGGCGGCGCGTTCCCGCTGCCGATGCTGCCGCCGTTCTGGAAGGCGATCGGCCCGGCCCTGCCACCGGGCGCCGGCACCTGGGTCGCCCGTTCGATCGCGTACTTCAAGGGCAACGACGTCACCGCCTCGCTCCTGATCCTCTCCGCCTGGGCGGTCGTCGGGACCGTCGTCACGCTGGTGATGTCCTCGCTGAAGCCCAAGCCGGGCACCGAGCCGATCGCCGAGGAGCTCGGCGCGGCGGGCGGGGCCGCCGCGTGAACCTCCACGGCACGAGGCCGCCCCGCGCTCTCTCACGCGGGGCGGCCTCCGTCAGGAAGGCCGCCTGGTCGACGCCCTCCCTGTGAGGCCGGGATCCCCCACCCTTCCCGGCAGCAGGATCAGGACGGCGGCGGCAGGTAGCCGGGCGAGCGGGCGCCCTTGAGGCAGTTCATGGTCCGCTCATGGCTGTCGCCGACCGTGTCCACGACCCGCAGCCGGACGTAGAAGGCGTCCACCTCGTCCACGAAGCGCCGCGAGAACGCCCCCATCACGGCGGTCTCGTACGTCCCCGTGCCCACCAGCGGGAAGTGCCCGAAGGTCGGGATCTGGAAGTCCTCGCCCGCGACCAGACCGGCCCCGGTCAGGGTCGCCGCGGCCCCCGCGACATCCGTCCACGGCGTCGACGCCGAGTCATCCCCCGCCAGGACGACCCGGCAGTCGTACCGCTCGATCACCGCCGTGTACTGCCCGCCGTTGTAGACCCCGGCCCGCCACTCGACGGCACTCCCGCGCAGCCGGCCCGTCGTCCAGTCGCTCTTCCAGCCCAGATACGGCCGTACGGTACGGGCATACTGCGCCCGCGCGAGGACGGCGGCCGCCGCGACCGCGAGCAGGCTGCCGAGCGGCTCCATGTCGAGCAACTGCAGCCGCCACGGCCAGTCGGTCCTGGCCTCCTCGGTCATGTTGGCGCGGACGATCTCCCAGCCCAGGACGGCGGTGAGCAGGCAGAGCAGCACGATCGGCGCCGTGTAGAGCAGCGGGCTGCGCCGGACCCGGCGCTGGGCGTCGGATTCGGGTATCGGGCCACCGGGCTGGACGGTCACAGACTTCTCCCCACCACGAGTCCACGCGTCAGGTCCCCCGGCCACGACGCGGCCGGGGGACCTGACATCTGTTCAGATCATCATGGTGCTACGGAGAGTGGTCCCGCGCCTAGTAGACGCTGACCCCGTACGCGCTCAGCGCCTCGGTGACCGGCTGGAAGAACGTCGTACCGCCGGAGGAGCAGTTGCCGCTGCCGCCGGAGGTGAGGCCGATCGCGCGGCTGCCGGAGTAGAGCGGGCCGCCGGAGTCGCCGGGCTCGGCACAGACGTTGGTGCGGATCATGCCGTACACGATGTCGCCGCCCCCGTAGTTGACGGTGGCGTTGAGGCCGGTCACCGAACCGCTGTGGGTGCCGGTGGTGGAGCCGCGACGGGTGACCGACATGCCGACGGTGGCGTTGGCGGCGCTCGTGATGTCCACGCTGCCGACCGTGCCGGACTTGGTGACGGTGGTGTTCGTGTACCGGACGATGCCGTAGTCGTTGGTCGGGAAGCTGGATCCCGACGTGGAGCCGAGAACGGTCGTGCGGCCCGAGTTGGAGTACCAGGTGCCCGCGCCGTCGGTGCAGTGCCCGGCGGTCAGGAAGTAGTAGTTGCCCGCGCTGTCACGGACGTTGAAGCCGAGCGAGCAGCGCCAACTGGAGGCGTAGATGGCGTCGCCACCGGAGATCAGCTTGTTGAACTTTCCGGGGGTGCGCTCGACCCGGATCGCCCCGGCGTTGCCGCCGGCCTCGCGCCTGATCTCGGCGATCTCCGCCTGGGACACGGTGGAGTCGGCGGTGACGACAAGGGTGTTGGTGGCCTTGTCGACATGCCAGGCGGTACCGGCCACGTCGGCGGTCAGGACGGCGTCAGCCGCGGCGGACAGCTGCGACGCACTGAAGGTCTGCGCCGTGTCGGCGTTCGCGGCGGGGACCGCGACGGCCGCGGCGGCGGCCAGGCCGGTGGCGATGGCGAGCAGTCGGACGGTTCTCGTGGGGGTGGTGCGCTTGATCCTCACTTCGCGTTCCTCCAAGAGGGGAATCGGGGGTCCTTCGTGGGGTGTCGGACCGTGAGGCGCGGCCAGGGGCCGGCGCTGTGGGGGAGTCTCGGGCCGCCCGGCCGACCGCCGCAAGGGCGCCTTTCGGCCGTTCGACACTCAACTACCGTGCTGCACAAGAGGTTTGCCGAAGGCTCAGTAGAGGCTGACCTTGTACTTGGCGAGGGCCTCGGGCACCGGCTGGTAGAAGGTCGTGCCGCCGGTGGAGCAGTTGCCGCTGCCGCCGGAGGTGAGACCGAGGGCCTTGGTGCCGTCGTAGAGCGCGCCACCGGAGTCGCCCGGCTCGGCGCAGACGTTGGTCTGGATCATGCCTCGCACGGTGCCACCGCCGGAGTAGTGGACCGTGACGTTCAGGCCGGTGACGGTGCCGCTGCGGGTACCGGTCGTGGAGCCGGAGCGCTTGACGGACTCGCCGATGTAGGCATCGGCGGCGGTGAAGCCGCCGGGGTGGGCGAGCGAGGTGTTGTCGTAGCGGACCAGCGCGTAGTCGTTGCCGGGGAAGCTGGAGCCGACGGTGGGGCCGATCAGCGTCGACTGGGCCGAGTTGGCGTACCAGGTCTTGGCCACGTTGCCGCAGTGGCCGGCGGTGAGGAAGTAGTACGTGCCGCCGCTGACGACGTTGAAGCCGAGCGAACAGCGGTAGCCGCTGCCGTAGATGGCGTCTCCGGCTCCGAGCAGTGGCGTGAATACGCCAGAGGTGCGCTCGACCTCGAGGGCTCCGGCGTCGGCGCCCGCGGTCCGGCGGATCGCGGCGATCTCGGCGTCGGAGACGGTGGAGTCGGCGGTGACGACGACCCGGCCGGAGGCCCGGTCGACGTACCAGGCCGTGCCGCCGATGTCGGCCTTCAGAACGGCGGCGTCGGCGCGGGCGAGTTGGGCTGCGCCGGCCGGTCCGGGGACCGGGGCCGCGTGGGCGCCGGGCAGGGCGAGGGCGGTGGCCGCTGCCAGGCCCGCCGCGACGGCGAGCAGTCGGATGCGCTTGATCCTCGCAGGTCTCACTGACTCTCCTCGTGGGAAAAGCGGAGGGGCCCGTGGATGCGGGCCCGTGAGGCGCCGCCAGGATGGCGTGTCCCTGACATGCGCCGGCTGAGATAGTGGCCCTGCGCGGACGCACGCACAAGAGCGCATGCAGAAGAGGCGCCCGCGGCCGCACGGCCACCGACGCCCCTCGCCCCCTTCCCGGCGGAAGGAAGCCCGGGTCAGCCCTCGACCAGCCGCCGCTCCCCCGCCGGGACGGCGGTGTCCAGCGTGTTCCCGGGCGGCGGGAACGGGCAGATGAAGTGGTCCGCGAAGGCGCACGGCGGCAGCAGCGCGCGGTTGAAGTCGACCGTCACCGACCCGTCCGGCGCGGGCGCGGCCGGACGCAGGAACCGGAACCGGTAGCTGTCCCGCCCGCTGGTGGCGTCCGCGAAGACCGCCCACAGCGTGCCGTCGTCCTCCACCGCGACCCGGAGGGTGTGCACGGCGCCGTGCAGCTCGAAGGAGAGCTCGCCCGCGAGCCCCAGCCCCCGCTCCTTCCCGTCCGCGTTCTCCACCCGGATGTTCCGGGACGTCTCGTACGCCCGAAAGGTGCCGGGCACCACGAAACGCTCGTCGTACGGGGTGACCTCGATGCCCCGGAAGGCGCGCCGCGCCGTCGACTCCGGGTCGAAGTCCCGTACCGCCCACAGCCCTTCGCGGCGCAGCACGACGAGCCGCCGGCCGGCGGACTCGGCCCGGGACTCGTGGATCGGGGCGTGGTCGGCGGTGAGCCGGACGCTGCCGATCAGGGGCTTGCCGTCGACGGTGACGGCGTCCTCGGCGCCGGCCGTGAGGACCACCTCGTCGCCCTCGTCCCGCCACCGCCCGGGAACGGCCGGAATTCGACCCTCCGGGTAGTCGGAGAGCCAGTACGTGCCGGTGAGGGAGAGCGGACCGTACGACGAGGAGACCGTCGCCGTGCGCTGCTCGTGCCAGTGCTGCCAGTCCCGCCGGGGATCGGTGCTGTCGGTGCTATCCGTGCTCATGGTGTTCCACCCTTCCATACGGGTCGGGGAAGCCCCGGATGCGACGCAGGAGGGCGAGCACGGTCCGTGCGGTGGCGTCGTTCTGCCGGATCGTCAGGTCGTCGGTGCCGGGCCGGGTGAACCCGCCGGGCCCGCGCGCGTCGGTGTGCGGTCCGAGCGCGAAGAGCCGGGGGTACGGCACGCCCGCCCGGTCCAGGACGCGGCCGTCGGCGGGGTCGACGGCGAGGAGCCCCGCCGGGGTCGCCGCCGCGCCGTCGGCGTGCAGCGCCCGCAGCAGCGGGTCCCGGGTGGTCAGGACCGTGGGTTCCGGGAGCCGGGCCTCGACGAGGGCGCGGGCCTCGGTGACCCGCCCCGGCAGCGTGGGGCTCCGGGCGCGGAACACCCCGCCCTCGGCGGTGATCCGGAGGTCCGCGCCGAGGAACCGGACGACACCCGCGCGGGAGAGCGCGAGCAGGTTCCGCAGCCTGGGGTCCGGCGGCCCGGATGCCAGGCAGCTGAAGAAGCCGTGCCACCAGGTGCCGATGTCGCCGAGCCGCGCCAGCTGACCGTAGACGGAGAGCAGGGCGTGGGAGAGGACGAGGTCGGGGCTGTGCGCCGGGTCGCGGCGGCGGGCGAGGTCGTCGGCGATGTACCCGCGCAGGTGCTCCTGGAGCGCTGCGGCGGAGGCGTGGCGCACCCCGGCGAGGGGGCGGTCGAGCGCGGCGAGGTCGAGCCGGTCGGCGGGGTCGGGCACGGCGGAGACGGCGAGGGCGTGGGCTTCGGGACCGCCGGACGGGCAGGCGGCGTGGGCGCGGTCGAACTCCGCCCACGGGATCCGGGTGCGCTCGGGGTGCGCGGTGAAGAGGCGGTGGTAGTGGGCGAAGGAGAGCTCCTTCTCGACCAGCGGCCAGACGTCCCGCCGGAAGTCGAGCCCGCCGGGCCTGGCGAGGAGCCGGTCGATCTCCGCCGGCCCCAGGTGGCGCGGCAGCGGCGGCCGTTCGCCCACGAGCGGGTACTGGATCTTCGCGTGGTACGGGACGCCTCGCCGCGATCCGACGTACAGGACCGGCTCCCGCCCCGACGGCAGGTACACCCCGTCCTCCCCGTACCGCCCGCCGCGCCCCTCGGTGAGCAGCACCATGAGGTCGACGAAGGCGAGGCCCAGGCCCCGCACCAGCACGGGCGCGCCGGGCGCGAGCCGCGACAGGTCGCTGTCGGCGGTGAAATCGGGCGGCAGATGCACGAGCCCGTGCCGCGCGGCATGGCCCGCCAACGCGATCTGCTCGTGGTCGGGTTCCGTGTCCAGGTGACCCTGGGCGAGGACGACGGCATCGGCGGCGAGCGGCGCGTCGACGCCCTCCAGCCGGACCGCCTGCCGGCCGTGCCGGGCCCCGGTGACGCGCAGCGCCCGGCGCGGGTGGTGGTGGACGACGACCCCGGGCGGCAGGGCGGCGACGGCCCGCTCGTACACCCAGCGCAGATAGCCGCTGTGCGTACGGCGGCTGACGAAGGCCCGCCCGTCCCCGCCGGCCCACTCGTGCACGGTGGGTCCCGGGAGGACGGGCCCGGCCATCTCCACGCTGCCGTCGGGGAACATGGTGACGTCCCGCGCCTGCGAGTTCATCCGGAGCAGCGGCGACTGGTCGTGCCGCCATATCCGGCCGCCGCCGGGCGGGTACGGGTCCACGACGTGCAGGTCGAGGCGGGAACCGTCGTACAGCTCGGGCAGGTTGGCGGCGATCCGCTCCAGCACGCCGGTGCCGCGCGGCCCGGCACCGACGATCACCAGCGAGCGCGTCACCGCCCGGCACCCGCCCTTCCGACGAGACTCAGCAGTCGCATCCGCAGCAGTCGCACCCGCAGTCACCGCAGTCGCAGTCCCGGCAGCACCCCTCGCGCTTCTTCCGGGACCACGGCCCCTCGTACTCCTTCGCACAGCACATCTGGCAGGTGCAGAACAGCCAGGTGAACGCGGCGCACCCGGCGAGGAACCCGCGCGGCTTCGGCCGCTGCGGCCCCTCGCCGCCGAACTGCGGCGGCAGCCCACCAGGACCACCGGGACCTCCCGGACCGGCCGGCCCACCCGCCCCGCCGTACGGGCCGTTCCCGTACGGGTTCCCACCACCGTTCCCGTACGGATTGCCGCCCGCGTACGGGTTCCCCGGCACCGGACCCTGACCCGGCCCCGGTGTCCCGTGCGAGCAGCTCGTCGTGCCGAAGGCGCGGTCGACCGAGGCCTTCAGCTCGTGCGCGAGCAGCACGTGCACCAGCCGGCCGTTCACGAACTCCGCGTCCCGCAGCGCCAGGCGTATGCCGTGGAGCGCGTCGTCCGCGAGTCGGCGGGCCTCGGCGAGCGAGGTGCCCGTCGCGGCGAGCGGGTTCCAGGCGCCCGCCGCGGCGTCGGCCTCCCGGTCCTCCACGGCGTCCAGCAGGTGCGCGAGCCGTCCGAAGAGCCGGCCCGCCTCGGCGAGCGGCACGGCGTTCCCGGGCCGGCGGGCGAGGACGGCGGTGTGCGCGAAGGCGGCCGCGGTCGCCGTCTCGGTCGGCTCGGTCACGGCGAGCAGCGGTGTGCCGGGCCCGGCGAGCGTCTCGATCCCGGTCTGCCGGTCCACGGCGTCCACCAGGACGGCGGTGTCGAAGCCGAGCGCGTGCCCGGTCCGCGCGCCCGCCCGGTCCCAGGAGCGGGCGACCCGGCGGGCCGCCGCGGCGACCGGCCGGCGCGCCAACAGCCCGTCCCGGTCGGCGACGTGATCCCGTACCTTCGCCGAGGCGAGGACCAGCGAGACGGCCGCCGCGAGCCGCGCGCCCTCGCCGCGGGCCACCGGAGCGGTGCGCATCCCGCGCAGCGGGCACGGACCGGCGGTACGGCGTCCGCCGTCGGCCAGGCCGGTCTGAGCCTCCGTCAGAACCGAGACGATGAGCCCGTCGTAGTTGGTCACCACCCGGGCGAACTGGCCGTGGTCGGCCCGAAGTGCCAGGCAGAGGCCGCAGAGATGGGCCATCCACTCGACCTTGAGGCCCTCGCCGAGCCGGTGCGTGCAGGGCCTGACTATTCCGAACAAGAGACTCCCCCGTGAGTCGCGCGCCCGTGCGGGCAATGGTGTTGCGGGCATCGTATCGAGGCGTCCCGTTCACCCGGACGCTCCGACCGTCACCCTTCTGGCCCGACTTTCATATTTTAAGTTGCACAGCCCCTCCGGAACCTCCGTCAGGCCCCGTATACCGCAAGATTCCTGACGAATCGCCAGAAACAGGGCCTCACTTTCTGCACCAGTACCGTCACGAAACCCGAGCGCGCCGACTATCCACTTGGCGCGCGATCCGCATCATGGACGACGATAGGGATTGCGGAACCACAAGTGACCGCGCTGAAAGGAGGCGTCCATGGGATCGGTGCGTAAGGCGAGTGCCTGGCTGGGACTCGTCGAGGACAACGACGAGCGTTACTACGACGACGAGTACGCCGAGGGTAACGAGAGCAGCGACGCCTGGGTGACGGACCCCCGGGTCCGGGTGGCGTCCGACTCGGCCCAGGTGCAGGGCCGCCGGATCGCGACCGTCTCCCCGGACGGGTTCCGGGACGCCCGGGGCATCGGCGAGCTCTTCCGGGACGGCGTCCCGGTCATCGTGAACCTCACGGCCATGGAGCCCTCCGACGCCAAGCGCGTGGTGGACTTCGCCGCCGGTCTCGCCTTCGGTCTGCGCGGCTCGATCGAGCGGGTGGCGACGCGGGTCTTCCTGCTCACCCCGGCCGACACGCAGATCATCAGCGGGGACCCCTCGGGGCGTCGTGCACAGGATGGTTTCTTCAACCAGAGCTGAACCCGGGGCCGCCTCCTGGCGGCGGCTCCGGGAGCCGCTCCACCGATCGCCGGCCGGTGCCACCGGCGCGCTTCAGTGCGCCGGGCGACCGGAAGCGGCGGGCTCGACCGGCTCGCGGGTGGCCGGCACCCGCACCTCCCCGGCGACCGCCTCCTTCGCGACCGCCTCCTTCGCGACCGCGCCCTCGGGGACCGGGACACACAGGTCCTCCGGATCCACCGTGCACTCCATGACGCGCGGCAGCCGCAGCGCCATCAGCGCCCCGAGAAGCAGCAGCCCCGCGCTGACGAACAGCGTGACGTGCAGGCCGTCCACGAAGGCGTGCCGGGCCGCGTGGTACAGCGCCGCGCCGGCCGTGCCGCCGAGCTGGTCGGCCACCTGATACGCCTCACCGAGCGAGTTCGCGGCGGCCCGGCTCGCGTCGGCCGGGACCCCGGGGACGGCGGACAGGCCGGGGGCGTACGCCGCGTTCATCACACTGCCGAGCAGTGCGATGCCCATGCCCGCGCCGAGCTGGTACGAGGTCTCCCCGATGGCCGCCGCGCCGCCCGCGCTCTCCGGCGGGGCCTCGCTGAGCATCGACTCGTACGCGGAGAAGAGGGTGGTCTGCAGTCCGAAGCCGAGCAGCACGAAGCCGCAGGTGAGCAGCAGCGGCCGGTCGTGCTGGCCCATCAGGACGAGCAGCAGCACGGCGGCGGCGGTGAGGACGAAGCCCCAGCCGACCATCCGGCGCGGTCCGATCCGGCGCAGGGTGTACGAGCCGGTGGCGCCGGCCGCCATGGCGGCGAAGGTGAGCGGCAGCAGCCGGAGCCCGGTCTCCAGGGGGCTGAGCCCCAGGACGAGCTGGAGGTACTGGACGGCGATCAGCTCCAGGCCGACCAGGGCCAGCATGGCGAGCACGATGCAGCCGACGGAGGTGGTGAAGGCGGCCCGGGAGAACAGCCGCATGTCGATCAGCGGGTGCGCCCGGCGCTTCTGCCGCCGTACGAAGAGGATCAGCAGCGCCGCGCCGAGGAGCAGCGGGCCGCAGGTCTCCGGTGCGAGCAGGTTCTCGCCGGCGCCGATCCGCTTCACGCCGAGGACCGCGCCGAGCACACCGGCGGCGGCCATCAGCGCGCCGAGGACGTCCCACGGGCCGCCGGCGCGGCCCTTGGACTCGGGGAGCAGCCAGCGGCCGAGCGGCAGGATCAGCGCCATCAGCGGGATGTTGATCAGGAAGACCGAGCCCCACCAGTAGTGCTCGACAAGGAAGCCGCCGAGCACGGGTCCGGTGGCGGCGCCTATCGCGGCGACCGCCGTCCAGATGCCGATCGCGGTGGCCCGCTCGCGCCGGTCGGGGAAGACCGCGCGGAGGATCGAGAGGGTGGCGGGCATGATCATCGCGCCGCCGACGCCGAGGAGGGCGCGGGCGCCGATCAGGACCTCGGGTGCGGTGGCGAGGGCGGCGACCGCGGAGGCGACGCCGAACAGCGCGTAACCGAGGAGCAGGACCCGCCGTCTGCCGACCCGGTCGCCGAGCGTGCCGAAGAGGATCAGCAGCGCGGCACAGATCAGTGGGTAGGCGTCGACGATCCAGAGCAGCTCGGTGGAGCTGGGGCGCAGGTCCTCGGTGAGGGAGGGGACGGCGACATGGAGCACGGTGGCGTCCAGCGCGACCAGCAGCAGGCTGACACAGAGGACGACGAGGACGACCCAGCGGTTGGCACCGCCGCCGGCGGCACGGAGCCGTGCTCCGGCCGTGATCGTCCGCTGCATGTACGTACCTCCCAGTGAAGCCCTCGCACTCGGCGGGCACCGGCCGGGTTACGGGTCCCCGGGGCGGCCCGGCATCGACGGGCGAGCGAGCCGTCAGCGTACGCGAGTTCAAGGCCCGAGCGCGTGGTGCAGCTCTCACCCCGGCGGGCCGTCCGGTGTGGCGTACGCCACTCCAGCAGAGCCGCGCGTCGCGCCGAATTCCATCCGTACAACCGTTTGGGAAATTTCCGTGACGTACAAACAGACTTCCGGAAAGTCGACTGCGCCCGATAGGGCACAAGGTCATCGGATTCTCAGACAGACGCCAGGAATAGACCCCGGGCTGAGACCCAACCCACATCACATCGTCATCACGAAGACACCGGATCGACCAAGGTCGACACTCACTCCCTGTAACGTCGATTGGGTGCGTACCGACATCTTTGCCCGGCTGGACCGGGAGCCGGAACCGCCGAAGATAGAGGTCCCGCGGATGACCCGCACGCGTCTCGCCCTCTTCGGCGGGACGCTGGCGTTCTATCTCGCCATCGTCGTGGCCGTGCTGCTCTCGACGTGGCTGGTGACCCTCGACTGGAAGATCATGCTCTTCCGGCCCTATCAGCAGTGGCCGGACCTGCACGCCTTCCTCGACTACTACGTCGTCCTCGGCCAGCGCGGCCCGACCGCCGTGATGGTGGCGGCCTGGCTGGGCTGGCGCTCCTGGCGCCAGCACACCCTGCGGCCACTGCTCACCCTCGGTGCCGCGCTGCTCCTGCTCAATGCCACCGTCGGCGCGGTCAAGCTCGGCCTCGGCCGTCTCGGCCCCCACTACGCGACGCAGGTCGGCTCCGCCGAGCTCTTCGCGGGCGGCGATATATTCCCGTCCGGACACACCGCCAACGCGGTCGTGACCTGGGGCATCCTGGCCTATCTGGCGACCACCCCGCGGGCCCGGCGCTACCTCTCGGCGCTCTCCGCCGTGGTCGCGCTCGGGGTGGGCCTGACCACCGTCTACATCGGGACGCACTGGCTGAGCGACGTGCTGCTCGGCTGGGCCGCCGGGCTGCTCATCCTGCTGGCGCTGCCCTGGTGCGAGCCGCTGATCAGCCGCGTGGAGAGCCTCGTGCTCAGCGCCCGCGACCGGCTGCGCGAGCAGCTGCGGGCCCGCCGCCGGCTGGTTCCCTCGCTGCCCGTGGCGACCGGTGGACCGCGCCCCACCACGCTGTACCCGCCGCGTCCGGCCGCGGCCGAGGAGCCGGTCCGGGAGACCGTCGGCGCCCACAGCGGACGGACCTCGTCCGCCGCGCGCGGGGAGGGCCGGCTCGCCCCGCCGCTCACCGCCGCCCCCCGGGCGCACGCGGGACACGCCGGGCACGGCGCGCGCTCGGAGCGGACGCCGGTCACCCCGGCCGGCAGCCGTCGCCCGCCGCACTCGCGGCCGCTCACCGGCGGCTGACGGACGCGGAGCACGACCGTACGAGGAAGGGCCCCGGCAGCGCGCCGGGGCCCTTCCTCGTATCGCCGGCTAACCGAGCCAGCAGCGCGTGACGGTACCGTCCGTCACCTCGAAGTTGATACGGCCCTCCAGGTACTCCATCGTGATGATCGAGCCCGGCGGCAGGGATCGGACCACGCTCCAGCCGCGGTCCCGGGCGCGCCGTTCGGCGTCCTCCCGGTCGAGCCCCACATAGTCTTCGGGCGGTACGGAGAAGGTCGGCTTGGGTGTCATGCACCTCACGTTAGTCCGTTACCGGTCACGCTTGTGTCACAGGTTCTCGACATATGTTTGACACGCCCGCGGTCACCCGTAAGGGCAGTTTCCGACCGAATCTCCATTAATTCCGGGCCCCTTCCGGCAGTTCCCACGATGACCTCCGGAATTCCGTCCCGCAGTCCGGACGGGCGAATTCAAGGGTGCGCGGCGACCTCACCGTATTCACGATCTCCCCGCATGACGCGCACACGTTCGGCCGACCGGAGCAGCACGGCGGCCCGCCTCCCGCCTCCCCGTCCCCGGGGCACGCATCATGTCCGGACGATCGGACCACCGGAGGCATCGATGGGCACCGACACCGCGACCGCGGCCGTCGAATCACCTCGGAAACGGCATGGGCGGGTCCTGATCGACTGGCTCACCACGACCGACCACAAGAAGATCGGGCACCTCTACCTGGTCACCTCGTTCCTCTTCTTCCTGGCCGCCGGCGTGATGGCGATGCTGATGCGGGCCGAGCTGGCCCGCCCCGGACTCCAGCTGCTCGACAACCAGCAGTTCAACCAGGCGTTCACGCTGCACGGCACGATCATGCTGCTGCTCTTCGCCACGCCGACCTTCGCCGGCTTCGCCAACGAGCTGGTGCCGCTCCAGATCGGCTCCCCCGACGTCGCCTTCCCGCGGCTGAACATGTTCTCGTACTGGCTGTTCCTCTTCGGCGGCCTGATGGTGCTCAGCTCGCTCCTCGTACCGAGCGGACCCGCCGCCTTCGGCTGGACGGCCTACGCCCCGCTCAACAGCCTGGAGCGCTCCCCCGGCATCGGCGTCGACCTGTGGATCTTGGGCCTGGCCCTTTCCGGCTTCGGCACGATCCTGACCTCGGTGAACTTCCTGGCGACGATCGTCGGGATGCGGGCGCCGGGCATGACGATGTTCCGGATGCCGATCTTCACCTGGAACGTCCTCTTCACCGCGATCCTGGTGCTGATGGCCTTCCCGGTGCTGGCCGCGGGGCTGCTCGTCCTGGAGTCGGACCGGCGGTTCGGCTCGGTGGTCTTCCAGCCCGAGAACGGCGGGGCTCTGCTGTGGCAGCACCTCTTCTGGTTCTTCGGCCACCCCGAGGTGTACATCATCGCGCTGCCGTTCTTCGGCATCGTCAGCGAGATCATCCCGGTCTTCGCCCGCAAGCCGATCTTCGGCTACGTCACCCTGATCGCCGCGACCATGGCGATCACCGGACTCTCGGTGGTCGTGTGGGCGCACCATATGTTCGCCACCGGGGCGGTGTTGCTGCCGTTCTTCTCGCTGCTGTCCTTCCTGATCGCGGTGCCGACCGGGGTGAAGTTCTTCAACTGGACCGGCACGATGCTCAAGGGCTCGCTCTCCTTCGAGACGCCCATGCTCTGGTCGGTCGGCTTCCTGGTGTCGTTCCTCTTCGGCGGACTGACCGGGGTCATCCTCGCCTCGCCGCCGATGGACTTCCAGGTCACCGACTCGTACTTCGTCGTGGCCCACTTCCACTACACGGTCTTCGGCACGGTCGTCTTCGCGATGTTCGCCGGCTTCTACTTCTGGTGGCCCAAGTTCACCGGCAAAATGCTCGACGAGCGGATCGGCAAGGTCCACTTCTGGACCCTCTTCGTCGGCTTCCACATGACGTTCCTGGTGCAGCACTGGCTCGGCGCGGAGGGCATGCCCCGGCGGTACGCGGACTATCTGGACGCCGACGGGTTCACCGCGCTCAACACGGTCTCCTCCATCGGCGCGTTCCTGCTCGGCTCCTCCACGCTGCCGTTCCTGTACAACGTCTGGGTCACCGCCCGCTACGCGCCGAAGGTCGAGGTGGACGACCCGTGGGGGTTCGGCCGCTCGCTGGAGTGGGCGACGTCCTGCCCGCCGCCGCGCCACAACTTCGACGCCGTCCCGAGGATCCGCTCCGAGTCCCCGGCCTTCGACGTGCACCACCCGGAGTTCGCCACCTTCGAGCGGATGCGGCTCACCGCTCCGAACGCTCCGACCCCTCCGAGCCCTCCGAGCCCTCCGAGCGCTCCACCGCGCGGGAAAGCCGGTCCCTGAGCATCCGGACCCAGACGTCCAGTTCCCTCGGGGCGACGACCTCGAACTCCACGCCCAGCATGAGCACATGGACGACCATGCCCGCCAGGCTGCCCGCGCCCGCGCGCAGCAGACAGGCACCGTCCCCGTCCGGTTCCAGGACCCCGTCCATCGGGCCGACGGCCGAGGCGGCCTCGGCCAGCGGGACGTGCAGCCGGATCGTCGCCTCGGTCGCGTAGGCCGCCCCGGAGATGCCCTTGGCGACATAGCCGGCCAGGTCCTCGGCGGGCGGCTCGCGGGGCGGGAAGCGGGGGCCGTGCGGCGGCTTCGGGGCGATCCGGTCGACCCGGAACGTACGCCAGTCGGCCCGGTCGACGTCCCAGGCGACCAGGTACCAGCGTCGATCGGTGCAGACGAGCCGGTGCGGTTCGACCGAGCGAAGCGAGATGGGGGTCCCCCCGGCCGAAGGCTGGGGGAGGGTGGTCGCGCCGCCGTGGGCGCGGTACTCGAAACGGAGCCGCTCGCTGTCCCGGCAGGCGTTGGCGAGGTCGGTCAGGACGGCCGGGTCGACCTGGGTCGCCGGGGCGCGCAGCATCGGCACGGTGAAGGCGTTGAGCGTGCTCACCCGCCGCCGCAGCCGGCCGGGCAGCACCTGCTCCAGCTTGGCCAGGGCGCGTACGGAGGCCTCGCCGATGCCCTCGACGCCCTGGCCGGCGGCCGTCCGCAGCCCGACCGCGACGGCGACGGCCTCGTCGTCGTCGAGCAGCAGCGGCGGCAGTTCGGCACCGGCGCCGAGCTGGTAGCCGCCGCCGGTGCCGGGGCTGGCGTTGACCGGGTAGCCGAGCTCGCGCAGCCGGTCGACGTCCCGCCGTACGGTCCGGGTGGTGACCCCGAGCCGGTCGGCGAGGTCGGCGCCGGACCACTCGCGATGGGCCTGGAGCAGCGAGAGCAGACGCAACAGCCGTGCGGAGGTGTCCAACATGGGGCCGAGTCTGCCAGCCGTCGCGGACGGAAACGGTCCGCGACCGCGGCGGTGTGCTCAGCGGAAGCGGCGGACGAGCACCCCGATCCGGCGCTTCAGTTCGTACCCGGCGTCGACCAGGGTGCCGACGGTACGGTGCCGGGCCTCGCTCAGCCGGCCGTGGGCGCGGCCGCTCGGGCCCCGGGCCACGAGCTCGCCCCAGATCTCCTCGTGGCGGGCCGCGATCCGGGCCGGGTCGAACCGCTCCGACGCGGCGAGTGCGGCCCGCGCGGTCTTGGCGCGCAGTTCGTCGTCCTCGATGAGTTCGCGCAGGGCCCGGGAGACGGCGGAGACGTCGTCCACGGGCACCAGCCGTCCGTCGACACCGTCCTCGATGATCTCGCGGGGGCCGTACGGGCAGTCGGTGGAGACGACCGGCAGGCCGCACCGCATGGCCTCGACGATGGTCATGCCGAAGGACTCGCGGCGCGAGGTGACGGCGGCGATCGAACCCTTGGCCCACTCGGGCTCCATCGGGTTGGCCGTGCCCATGAGGAAGACGTTCTCGCCGAGGCCGAGCCGCGCGATCTGGCGGGCGAGCGCCGGCTTCGTGTTGCCGCCCTGGTCGCCCGCGCCGTAGATCCGCAGCTTCCAGTCGGGGTGGGCGGCGGCCACCTCGGCGAAGGCGTCCACCAGCACGTCGTACCGCTTGACCGGGGTCAGCCGGCCGGCCGCGACGACGATCTTCGAGGCGGGGTCGGCGGGCGGAACGCTCGGCGCGGGCACGCTGTTGGGCACCGCGTCGATCCGTACGCCCGGCAGGCTCAGCCGGGTCCGGTACGAGCGGGCGTCGGCCTCGGTGACCGTCGTGACGGCGTCCAGGACCGCGTACCGATGGGCGATCTCCCGGCGCAGCCGGTAGGTGTGGCCGTCCAGGATCAGGTGTTCCTGGCCGACGAGGACCGGGCCGCGCCGGGTCTGCCGGGCGAGGTGGACGTTGAGTCCGGGCCGGGTCGAGACCACCACGTCGGCCTCGACGGACGCCAGATGCGCGCCGATCCGGGCGTCGGTGAGGGCGCTGTACTGCTTCCACCGGCCGTCGCCGCGCGGGAAGACCCGGGCCGGCTCGGCGATGTCGGGGTGCTCGCCGTCGTAGTCCGGGCTGTCCTTGCGCAGGTCCACGAGGTGACGCAGGGTCACACCGGAGGGGACGCCCAGGACCGGCCGGTCCCGGTGCCGGAAGACGGAGACGATCTCCACCTCGTGCCGCTCGGCGAGGACCTGGGCCAGGGTGAACGTCGTCCGGATGGTTCCGCCGATGTGGTAGGCGTTGTGGAGCAGGAACGAGATGCGCATCGGGCTGCCGATTCCCCCGGTAATTGGTCGGTGAAGGGCGACTGTACTGCCCTGCCCCTCCAGGTTGACGGCCGGTGTCCGCGCGGCCGGTGTCTTCACGGCCGGTAGCCGAGCTGGGGGACGGTGGCGCAGTTCGTGTTCATGTCGCCCTGGGTGACCCAACCCCGGCCGTCCTGCCAGCGGGCGACGGACAGACAGGTCTCCCGGGTCTTCGGCGGCTCGGCGAGCTTCTCGAAGCGGACGGGCAGCAGCAGTCCGCGGGCGGTGTACGGCTCGGGCCGGTTCATGTACGCCTCGACGCAGCCGCGGGTGAGCCGGTCCCCGCAGGAGAGCGCCGCGTCCGTGAACCACATGGCGGCCGCCCAGCCCTCCAACTGCCACTGGGACAGCGGCCGGTCGCCCATCGCCGCCCGGAACTCCCGTACCGCCGGGTGCCCGGTGTCCTCGTAGTTGCGGCTGGAGCCGGTGACGAAGAGCGCGGCCCGGCAGGTCGGGGAGTCCGCGTAGTCGCGCGGCACGGTCGAGGACCAGTTCTGCACGTTGGTCACCTTGGCGGTGACCCGCACGTCCAGCGCCTCCATCGCCTCGCAGAGCCGGGCGTTGCCGTGGGTGTCCAGGGCGTCGAAGACGAGGTCGGCGCCCTGGGCCCGCAGATCGGCCGCGACGGCACGGAAGTTGGGCAGCGCGAAGTCGACCTGCTCGTCGACGACCTTGTACCCCTCCGCGCGCAGCCCGTCGGAGATCGACCGGGCGTACGCCGTCGAGGCGGCCTGGTTGTAGGCGACGACGGCGGCGGTACGGGCGCCGTGCTCGCGCTTGAACCAGCGGTAGACCTCGGTCCCGCCGTACAGGACGCCGTCCCAGCCGGGCGCCTCTCCGGTGCGCGGGGCGAGGCTGCCGTAGATCCCGTACAGATGCGGATAGGTGTCGTACGCGGCGGTGAGCGGCTGGCCTCCGATGTCGGGGACACCGGCCTTCGCGACGAGCGGTGCTCCGGCGTAGTCGAGGGCGGTGGTGGCGACAAGCGCGAAGACCTTCCGTTCGTTGATCAGCCGGTGCACGCATTCGTTGTTGCCGACCCCGCTGCCGCCGTCGTCGCAGGTGACGACCTCGACCCGGCGCCCGTTCAGTCCGCCGCGGGCGTTGAGGGCGTCGAACCAGGCGCGGGCGCCGTCGCGCGGGCCGGTGAGCGCGTCGCCGCCGACGGGGCTGGTGGCGCTGGTGATGAGGCCGATCCGGAGCGGCTCACCGCCGGAGGGGAAAGTGGCGGTGGGCCGCGTCTCGAACGCGCGCTCCGGGAGCCGGCTGCCGCACGCCGTGGCCAGGGCGAGCAGCGCGGCGAGGAGCAGCGCCCCGCCTGCCTCAGCAGCCCTGGACGGGGACACCGCTGAGCTGCACGAGGCCGCAGAGGGTCTTCACGGACACCTTCCAGGTGTCGTTCTGGAGGACGGACGTGCCCTTGGCGTCGGGCAGGGCGGGGGTGCCGCCGACGAGCAGGTCGTAGGTCACGTTCGCGTCGTTCGGCGAGGTGAACTCGATCTGCTTGACCTTGGCGGTGGCCTGGCCCGCGGCCTGGTCGCCCTTGAGGGCGTCGATGACGGGCCGCAGCCGCTCGCCGTTCTCCAGCAGGTTCACCTTCTCCTCCACCGGGGTCTTCGGGTCGAAGAACGCCATCCAGTTCTTGGTGATCTCGGCCCGGGCTGCGGCCGGGTCGACGGGCCGGTCGGCCGGGACGGACCGCGTCCCGGTGGCGACCGGGTCGCCTGCGACGTCGTCGTCGCCGCAGCCCGCGAGGACGGGCGTGAGCACCAGGACGGAGGCGGCGGCGAGAGCCGCGAGAGAGGAGCGGGGGCGCGTACGTCCACCGCTTCGCTTGAGAACCATCTGGCTCACCACCGGGTGTCCGTCAGGGCCGGGCGGCCTGATGATTCCAGGGTGAGCCGGTTCCGGACATAGCGCAATAAAGAGAGAATAAAGGGTGAAGAGGGCGTCGGGGGGCGAGTCGAGGGAGGTCCCGTGCCGACATCCCGGGTCCTGCTGTGGGGCGGCCTCGCGGCGGTCGCCGGCGGCGCGGTGCTCTGCGTCCTGGGGTGGTACGGCATCTCCGGGGAGCGCTTCGCGGAGCGCCAGCTGCCGTACCTGGCCTCGTGCACGGTGCCGGGGGCGGCGCTGATCGTGGCGGGGACGGTCCTTGTGGTCGGAGCGGCGAGAGGCGGGGCTTCGGCGACGCGCGGCGCGGAGGAGGCCCCGACCGGGGCCCAGAACGAGACTCCCCCGCCCTCGAACGAGACTCCCCCGCCCTCCTCGACCGAACCCCCGGTCCGGGTGCCGGGCGGGACACTGGCCCACCGCCCCGACTGCCCGCTGGTGGCGGGCCGGGCGGACGCCGAACCGGCCAGGGACGCGGAGCTCGACCCGTGCCCGGTGTGTGAGCCGTGGCCTCGCTGACGTACGACCTCACCCTCGCCGGACTCGCGGTCGGCAGCGCCGCCGCGCTCACCGGCATCGGCCTGATCGTCACCTACCGGGCGACCGGGGTGCTCAACCTGGCGCACGGCGCGATCGCCATGGTCTGCGCGTACGTGCTGCGCCAGCTGGTGGTCGAGTGGGGCTGGCCGCTCCCCCTGGCCGCCCTGATGACGCTCCTCGTGGTCGCACCCGGGATCGGTCTGGTCCTCGACCGCGCGGTCTTCCGTCCCCTGGCCGTCCTCGGCTCCAACCCGGCCCAGACCCTGGTGGCCTCCATCGGGGTCTTCGTGCTCCTTGTGGGCGGGGCGGCGCTGCTGTGGGGCACCGGGGCGCGGGCGGACGCGCCGGTGCTGCTCGGCGACGATCCGTGGACGCAGCTCGCGGTGGTGGTCCTGCTGGCCGTGGCGGTGGGCGCGGTGACCCGGTGGACCCGGTTCGGGCGGGAGCTGCGGGCGGTGGTGGACAACCGGCCCCTTGCGATGCTCGGCGGGATCGACGCGGACCGGGTGGCGGCGGTGGGGTGGGCGTTCGGCGCGTTCACGGCGGGGCTTACGGGGGTGCTGCTGGCGCCTTACGTACGACTGGACCCGTACGGGATGCCCCTGCTGGTCGTCGAGGTGATCGCGGTCGCGGTGGTGGCCCGGATGCGGAGCCTGCCGGTCGCGATCGTGACCGCCCTCGCGCTGGGCGTGGCGCAGGCGCAGCTGACCCGCCTCCACCCGGAGGGCTGGGCGGGACCGCTGGTCCAGGCGCTGGGGGCGAACCTGTTCGTGGTGGCGCTGCTTGTGGCGGCGCTGGTCGTGCCGGGGGTCGGCGGGCGCGGCAGGGACGCGCTCCCGCCGCCGGCGGTCGCGCCCCGGACGCCGACGGGGCTGTGGTTCACGGTAGGGGCACTCTTCCTCCTCCCCCTGGGCTTCGCGGGCACGGACCTGCACACCTCGGTCCAGGTCCCGGCGCTGGCGATCGTGCTGCTGTCACTGGTGGTGGTGACGGGTCGGGGCGGCCAGATCGCGCTCGGCCAGGCGGCGTACGCGGGCCTGGGAGCCCTGTTCACGGCGCTGCTCGCGGCGGCCGGCATCCCGGAACTACCGGCGCTCGCCCTCGCGGTCCTGATCGTCGCCCCTCTGGGCCTGGTGACGGGATGGCCGGCGATCCGGCGGCACGGGCTCGCCCTGGCGCTCGTGACGCTGGCGGTCGGGGTGGCGGTGAGCCGCTTCGTGTTCGCGCAGCCGTACGCGACGGCCGGCCTGGAACTCGGCCGCCCGGCGGGCTTCGCGGACGACCGCCGCTACTACGCCCTGGAGCTCGTGGTCCTGGCCGCTTGCCTCGTCCTGGTCGCGGCCCTGCGCCGGGGCCGCACGGGCCGGGCGCTCGCCGCGCTCCGCGACCACGAGGCGGGCGCGGAGGCGTCCGGGGTACGGGTGAGCCTGCTCAAGGTGCTGGCCTTCGTCCTGGGCGCGGCCCTGGCGGCGCTGGGCGGCGGCCTCCTGGGCATGGGCCTGCGCGCCTTCGACCCGGAGGCCTACGACCCGGTCCGCGGCCTCCTCTGGTTCGCCGCGATCGTCGTCCTGGGCGCCGACAGCCTCCTCTCCCCGCTCGCCGCGGCGGCCCTCCTGGTAGGCCTGGACGCAGGCACCCGCGGCGGCGTGGCAGCGGCAACGGTAGGCATCCTGGCGACCCTGGTGGGCCGCGTCCCACCACTGACGTCCTGGCTCCCGGAACGAGCCCGAGCAGCGGACGGCCTCCGGCATGTGACGCCGAGGGGCGAGGCCCTGGTATCGGCCCGGACCGACAGGCACGCCGCTGCCGGCGGCGGGCCGCCCCCCACGGCCCCCTCAACGCCCCCTCCGCCCTCGCCGGCAGGCGGGCAGGGCGCGGCAGCCGCCGCCGGCGCCGAGCCACCCACAGGTGGACCCGCACCTTTGTCGACAAGTAGTACGGGTGGTGCGGGTGGGAACACCAGCCCGGCCGGAGGCCGGGCGCACCCCCACTGGCCGGCACCGGCCCACCGCCCCGGACCCGCACCGGCCCCCAGAGCCGCACCCGCCACCCCCGCCGGACTCCACGCCCACGACCTCACCCTCACCTACCCCGGCGGCCTCACCGCCCTCTCCCACGTCACCCTCGCCCTCACCCCCGGCCGCGTCACCGCCCTCGTCGGCCCCAACGGCGCCGGCAAGAGCACCCTCTTCGACTGCCTCGCCGGCACACTCCGCCCCACCGACGGCCGCGTCACCCTCGACGGCGCCGACATCACCACCCGCCCCGCCCACGCCCGTACCCGCCTCGGCGTCGCCCGCTCCTTCCAGCAGCTCGCCGTCTTCCCGTCCCTCACCGTCGAGGACAACGTCCGTCTGGGCGCCGAGCAGGGCCATGTGCGCGACCCCACCACCACCGAACAGGCCCTCCGTCTCCTCGGCCTCGCCGGCCCCGTCCGCCACCACCCCGCCGGTGACCTCCCCACCGGCACGCTGCGCCGCGTCGAGCTGGCCCGCGCCCTCGCCGGCGGCCCGCACACCCTCCTCCTGGACGAGCCCTCCGCAGGCCTGGACGCCGCCGAGACCGCCGCCCTCGCCCGGATCCTGGCCGCCCTCGCCGCCGACGGCCTCACCGTCCTCGTCGTCGAACACGACGAGGAGCTGGTCGCCGGCCTCGCCCACACCGTGCTCACCATGGAAGGAGGCCGGATCGTGTCATGAGCGTCGAGATCGCCCTGCGCGCCGCCCGCGTCCGCTACGGCCCCCTGGAGGCCCTGCACGGCCTCGACCTGCCCGTCCCGGCCGCGACCGTCACCGTCCTCGTCGGCCGCAACGGCTCCGGCCGGACGACCGCCCTGCGCGCCCTGGCCGGCACGGTGCCTCTCACCTCCGGCCGGGTCCTGTGGCGCGGCGCGGACGTGACCCGCCTCCACTCCCACGCCCGGGCGCGGCGCGGACTCTGCTTCGTACCGGATCTCCGGGCCGTGTACGCGACCCTCACCGTCGCCGAGAACCTCGACCTGACCCCCGGCGCGGCCCCAGGCGCGGCCCCCACGGCCAAGGAGCGGGCCCTCGCCGCGTACCCCGAGCTCGTCCGGCTCCTCGCCCGCCCCGCCGGCACGCTCTCCGGTGGCGAGCGCCGGATGCTCGCCCTCGCCCGGGCCCTGCTGACCCCCGCCCGCGTGGTCCTGGTCGACGAGCCGGCCCTCGGCATGTCGCCCGCGGTCGCCGCCCGTACGTACGGACTGCTCGCCGCGCTCGCCCGGCCGGGCGGCGCCGCCGTCGTCCTCGCGGAGCAGCGCCCCCCGCCCGGCCTGCCTCCCGGCACGCTCCTGCACGAACTCCGCCGAGGCTCCCTCGCGTTCAGCGGAGAGGCCGCCGAACGCGCCCCGGCATGAGGACCGCCAGCCTCAGCGCAACACGGTGAGCGGCGAGATCCGCAGCATCGTGCCGACGAGCAGCCGGTTCGGGTCCGCCCCGACCACGCTCCGGTTCGCCTTGTACAGCGCCTGCCAGCCGCCCGCGATCCCGAACCGCGCCGCGACCGAGCTGAGCGTGTCGCCCGGCCGCACGACATGGGCCCGTCCGCTCAGCCCGTACCGCTTCGAGCAGGCCGGCCAGGCCGCCCACCCCTGTGTGCGCAGCACCTCCTCGGCGATGGCGATCTGCTGCTGACGGGTCGCCAGGTCGGCCCGCTTGGCGTACTTCAGGCCGCCGTGCTCGACCCAGGTCGGCTGCCAGAACTGCAGTCCGCCGTAGAAGCCGTTGCCCGTGTTGATGTGCCAGTCGCCGCTGCTCTCGCACGCGGCGACACAGCCCCACGGCCACTGGTCCTTGGCGCAGGCGTACGCGGGGACGGCGGCCACGCTCTGCTCCGTGCGCGCCGCCGCCGGGGCCGGCAGGAGCGCCATCAGCGCGGCGGCCGACGCACCGGCTGCCCAATATCGGATCTTCGACATCGCGGCAGGCTAGGCACCGGGCGGGCACGCCACACCGGTGCCGCGCGGGAGGACGCGCATCCCCCACCCGGTCGGAGTCACGCGGCGGGCGCAGAAGTTGCCGGACCCGAACGCGTGACCCCGGCCGATCCTTCCCCGTTGAACTCGGCATGAGACGAGCCGGGAACCGCCCGGCGTCGCACGTACCGAGTCCAGGGAGTCCCCCGTGCCGCGCATGCTCGACGTCAGCGAGGACGTACGCGCCGAGATCGGCGACGAA
Source organism: Streptomyces sp. P9(2023) (assembly GCF_032436795.1). NCBI lineage: Bacteria > Bacillati > Actinomycetota > Actinomycetes > Kitasatosporales > Streptomycetaceae > Streptomyces > Streptomyces sp. P9(2023). The sequence continues at coordinate 14,287 of NZ_JAUPWM010000047.1, read as the reverse complement.
GAAGCCGACCGGCTGCTCGCCGGCGACAACGCCCCGGGCAGCTACGACTGCACCTCCTGCCGCACGCCGGGCGACTCCGCGCAGGAGCGCACGAGCACGGTGCTGTTCGTCGGCGAGGAGACCGCCGTCCTGGCGTTCGCCCACGCCAGCTGCATCCCGTCCCAGGTCGTCAAGGTGGCCGAGGAGCAGCTCCAGGGCGCCGTCCGCTCCATCGCGGCGACGGACGCGGCGGACGAGCTCGGCGCCGCCCACCCCGAGCAGGCGGTGCTCGGTGTCACCAGCGGTCTCGTCCTGATCGAGGGCGAGCTGCACCCGGCCCTCGTCGTCGAACCGACCGCGCCGGTCGCCCGCCCGGGTTCGGACGGCCTGAGCGACGAGTTCCTGCCGCTCCTGATCGAGCAGGGCTTCCAGCCGATCCCGGACGTGAACCAGAAGCCGGGCACGCTCCCGGGATGGTCCGTGCTCGTCGCGATGGGCCAGCTGCACTCGGTGCTGCAGCCGGGCACGGGCGGCAGCGGTCAGGCCGCCTGGTGGCAGGCGCACCAGCCGCTGCAGGTCACCGAGGGCTGGCGCGCGGCGGCCAACAAGTCGCACACGGTCCTGGTCTTCGCCGCCCCGGTCGGCTCGATCGGCCAGCAGCCGCGCGAGGACCTGCTGCGCGACGCCCTGGAGAAGGCCGCGGCGAACGGCCGGCTCGTCGCCGCCGCGATGCCGCTGGCCGGCACGTGACGGAGCACGGGCGCACCGGTATAGAGCCGCTGGGGTTCGGCCCCTGGGTCCCGACCGTTCCCCGCCCCCGGCGGCCGCCTCATTCCGAGAGCCGCCCGCATCCGACGGAGGACGGGGTCGTTGGCACATACGTGCACACATACGACCCACCCCGCCAGCCGTATCCGAGTCCGATCCCCTCCATGCGCCCGGCGCAGGACCTCGTGGGGGGCCAGTCGGCGACGCCGATCTACGACGCGCTGTACTCGGAGTACCGCCGGTCGTTCCGGGCTCTGCCGGGCGATCGCAGCGGCGAGGAGGATCTGGGCTTCCGGTCCTTCGGGACGCCGGTGAGCACGGGTCTGTACGGCAGCCAGGGACACCGGCACACGGCGCATCCGGTGGCGTGGTCGGCGCAGCACCACGTTCCGGCGGCGCTTCCGGCGGCTCTTCCGCCGGGGCCCCGCAGGGGGCTGTAGGACGGCGAGCATCACCCGTACGGCGGAGGGCCGGGGCACATCGCCCCGGCCCTCCGCCGTACGTCCTGAAGGACTACTTCTTGCGGCCGCGCTTCTCGCGGACCCGCACCGAGATGTGGATCGGCGTGCCCTCGAAGCCGAACTCCTCGCGCAGCCGGCGCTCGACGAAGCGGCGGTAGCCGGCCTCCAGGAAGCCGGAGGCGAAGAGCACGAACCGGGGCGGCTTGGTGCCCGCCTGCGTACCGAAGAGGATGCGGGGCTGCTTGCCGCCGCGGATCGGGTGCGGGTGGGCGGCGACCAGCTCGCCGAGGAAGGCGTTCAGCCGGCCGGTGGGGACGCGGGTCTCCCAGCCGGCGAGGGCGGTCTCGATGGCCGGGACGAGCCGGTCCATGTGGCGGCCGGTCTTCGCGGAGACGTTGACGCGGGGCGCCCAGGCGACCTGCTGCATCTCGGTCTCGATCTCGCGCTCCAGGTAGTAGCGCCGCTCCTCGTCCAGCTCGTCCCACTTGTTGTACGCGATGACGAGCGCGCGGCCCGACTCCACGGCCATCGTGATGATGCGCTGGTCCTGCACCGAGATGTTGTCGGTGGTGTCGATCAGGACGACGGCGACCTCGGCCTTCTCGACCGCGGCGGCGGTGCGCAGGGAGGCGTAGTAGTCCGCGCCCTCCTGGAGGTGGACCTTCTTGCGGATGCCGGCGGTGTCGACGAACTTCCAGACCTTGCCGCCGAGCTCGATCAGCTCGTCGACCGGGTCGCGGGTGGTGCCGGCCATCTCGTTGACGACGACGCGGTCCTCGTTGGCGACCTTGTTCAGGAGCGAGGACTTGCCGACGTTCGGGCGGCCGATCAGCGCGATACGGCGGGGGCCGCCGATCGCGTTGCCGAAGGTCTGCGCGGGTGCCTCGGGCAGCGCCTCCAGGACGGCGTCGAGCATGTCGCCCGTACCGCGGCCGTGCAGCGAGGAGACCGGGTACGGCTCGCCGAGGCCCAGCGACCACAGGGCGGTGGCGTCGGCCTCGCCGGAGGGGCCGTCGACCTTGTTGGCGCAGAGGACCACGGGCTTGCCGGCCCGGCGCAGCAGCTTGACGACGGCCTCGTCGGTGTCGGTGGCGCCGACGGTGGCGTCCACGACGAAGACACAGGCGTCGGCGGCCTCGATGGCGTACTCCGCCTGGGCGGCGACGGAGGCGTCGATGCCGAGGACGTCCTGCTCCCAGCCGCCGGTGTCGACGACCTTGAAGCGGCGGCCGGCCCATTCGGCCTCGTAGGTGACGCGGTCGCGGGTGACGCCGGGCTTGTCCTCGACGACGGCCTCGCGACGGCCGATGATCCGGTTCACCAGGGTCGACTTGCCGACATTGGGGCGGCCGACGACGGCGAGGACGGGGAGCGGGCCGTGCCCGGCCTCCTCGATCGCGCCTTCGACCTCCTCGACGTCGAAGCCCTCTCCCGCGGCGAGCTCCATGAACTCCGCGTACTCGGCGTCGCCAAGTGCCCCATGGTCGTGCTGGTCGTTCATGAAGTCAGTTCCTTGATCATTCGTGGTCGGTGGGTCCCCGAGCCTCGGGGCCCACTACTCAGAGTCTCGCTCAGCGCCCGGTGAGGCGCCTGGCGTTTTTCAGGTGGGCGGTCAGCCGCTCCTGAATACGTACGGTCGCCTCGTCAAGGGCCGCGCGGGTGCGGCGGCCGGTGCCGCCCGCCCGTCGCCCGCCACCGCCCTCATCCGAGCTTCGCGCACCTTCTTGTGCCTCGAAGGCCTCGCCGAAGACGACGTCGACGCGGCTGCGCAGCGGGGGCAGTGCCTTGACCAACCGTCCGCGGCGGTCGGAACTTCCCAGCACCGCCACCGGCACGATGGGCGCCCCGCTGCGGACGGCGAAGTAGGCGAGGCCGGCGCGCAGGGCGGCGAAGTCGCCCTCACCGCGGGTGCCCTCGGGGAAGATCCCGAGGACGCCGCCGTGCTCCAGGACCGCGAGGGTGTTGGCTATCGCGTTCCGGTCGGTGCTGTGCCGGTCGACCTTGACCTGCCCGATGCGCTCCAGGAAGGGCCCCAGGGGCCCCACGAAGGCTTCCTTCTTGACCAGGAAGTGCACCGGCCGGGGTGCGGCGGCCTGGACCATGGGGCCGTCGATGTTGTGCGCGTGGTTGATGGCGAGGATGACGGGGCCGGCGGCCGGCACCCGCCAGGCGCCGAGGGCGCGCGGCTTCCACAGGCCGTACATCAGCCCGATGCCGATGCCGTGCCCGACGGCGGCGCCCCGCTTGGAGGGCTGGGTCACTTCGATGCCGCCCTCTTCTCCTCCACCAGGGTGACGACGCACTCGATGACCTGGTCCAGGGTGAGGTCGGTGGTGTCGACCTCGACGGCGTCGTCGGCCTTGGCGAGCGGGGAGGTCTTACGGCTGGAGTCGGCCGCGTCCCGCTTGATCAGGGCCTGCTGGGTGGCGGCCACGTCGACGCCCTTGAGCTCGCCGGAGCGGCGGGCGGCACGGGCCTCGGGGGACGCGGTGAGGAAGACCTTGAGGTCGGCGTCCGGCAGGACGGTGGTGCCGATGTCCCGGCCCTCGACGACGATGCCGACCTCGGCCTCCTTGGCGATGGTCCGCTGCAGCCTGGTGATGAGGGCCCGCACCTCGGGGACGGCGCTGACGGCGCTGACCTTGGCGGTGACCTCTTCGGTACGGATGGGGCCGGAGGCGTCCGCGCCGTCGACGGTGATCGTGGGGCGGGACGGGTCGGTCCCGGAGACGATCACGGGCTTGGCGGAGGCGTTGGCCACGGCCTCGGCGTCGTGGACGTCGACCCCGTTGCTGATCATCCACCAGGTGATGGCCCGGTACTGCGCACCCGTGTCCAGGTAGCTCAGCCCCAGCTTGGCGGCAACCGCCTTCGAGGTGCTCGACTTGCCCGTGCCGGAGGGCCCGTCGATGGCGACGATCACGGTTTCCACGGTGGGGAACACCTTCCTGGGGTACGCGGTAGGGCCTCGCGGGACGCGGGGGGCCACCCCAAGGTTACCGAGTCCCAGCCACCCGTTCGGCCGTGCACCCGTTGTGGGCATACGTGGGCCCCACCCGGTCACCCCGTTCGCAGCGCCCAGCCCCGTTCCCGCAGCGCCGCTCCCAGCGGACCCGCCGCGGACGGCTCGACCATCAGCTGGACCAGCCCCGCCTGCTGCCCCGTCGCGTGCTCCATCCGGACGTCCTCGATGTTGACGCCCGCGCGGCCCGCGTCCGCGAAGATGCGGGCCAGCTCGCCCGGCTGGTCGCTGATGAGGACGGCGACGGTCTCGTACTCCGTCGGTGCCGCGCCGTGCTTGCCCGGCACCCGCGCGCGGCCCGCGTTGCCGCGCCGCAGGACGTCCTCGACGCCGCTGGTGCCCTCGCGGCGTTTGTCCTCGTCGGTGGACTGGAGCGAGCGGAGCGCCCGGACCGTCTCGTCCAGGTCCGCCGCGACGCCCGAGAGGACGTCCGCGACCGGTCCGGGGTTCGCCGACAGGATCTCGATCCACATGCGCGGATCGGAGGCCGCGATCCGGGTGACGTCACGGATGCCCTGCCCACAGAGCCGTACCGCCGTCTCGTCGGCCTCCTCCAGGCGCGCGGCGACCATCGAGGACACCAGCTGCGGGGTGTGCGAGACGAGCGCGACCGCGCGGTCGTGGGCGTCCGCGTCCATGACGACCGGGACGGCGCGGCAGAGCGCGACCAGCTCCAGGGCCAGGTTCAGGACCTCGGTGTCGGTGTCGCGGGTCGGCGTGAGGACCCACGGCCGCCCCTCGAAGAGGTCGGCGGTCGCCGCCAGCGGCCCGGAGCGCTCCTTGCCGGACATCGGGTGCGTCCCGATGTACGCGCGAAGGTCGAGCCCCAGCTCCTCCAGCTCCCGCTTCGGCCCGCCCTTGACGCTCGCCACGTCCAGGTAGCCGCGCGCGACGCCCTCCCGCATCGCCGTGGCGAGGGTGGTGGCCACATGTGCGGGGGGTACGGCGATCACGGCGAGGTCGACGCGGCCCTCGGGCGCCTCGTCCGTGCCCGCGCCGAGCGCCGCCGCCGTGCGGGCCCGGGCGGGGTCGTGGTCGCGGAGGTGGACGGCGATGCCGCGGCCGGCCAGCGCGAGCGCCGCCGAGGTGCCGATCAGGCCGGTTCCGATGACGAGCGCGGTTCTCACTGGGCGATGTCCTTGCGCAGGGCGGCCGCGGCACCGAGGTAGACATGCGCGATCGCGGACTTGGGCAGCTCCGACTCGACGTGCGCGAGGAGCCGGACGACCCTCGGCATGGCACCCTCGATGTCCAGCTCCTGCGCGCAGATCAGCGGTACGTCGACGATGCCGATCCGGCGGGCGGCGGCGGCCGGGAAGTCGCTGTGCAGGTCCGGGGTGGCGGTGAACCAGATGCTGATCAGGTCGTCGGCGGTGAGCTCGTTGCGCTCCAGGACGGCGGTGAGCAGCTCCTCGACCTGCTCGTGCATGTGCCCGGCCTCGTCCCGTTCCAGCTGGACGGCGCCTCGGACCGCTCGTACCGCCACGTCGTGCTCCTTACCTGCGTGAGTGCTCCGATCAGCCTAGTCAGCCCCGCGGACACACCGTCGCGGCGACCGCCCTCCGAGACGAGGGGGCCGCCGCAGGGTGGGTCGGGTCACATTTGCTGCTGCCGGATGAGGTCTTCGAGGGAGCCCGCCGGCACCTGGCCCTGGGGGGTCAGCTTGTCGACGGCCTGCGGCAGGACCTGGGCGATCTCGTCGGCGGCCTGCTGGGGGCTGACGCCGGCGTCCTGGGCGACCTTCTGGAGCGTCTCGTCGGGCAGGGCCTGGGCGATCTGGTCGCCGCTGACGGGCTGGTTCTGTCCGTTGCCGACCCAGGACTGGGCCTGGTCGGCGAGGCCGGCCTTGGTGAGACCCTCCAGCAGCCCACTGAGCGGGTTGCCGCCGTTGCCGCCGCCCTTGCTCATGAACGCGCCGAGCAGGGCGGCCAGGATGTTGCCGCCGCCGCCGCTGCCGCCCTGCTGACCACCCCCACCCAGGAGGCCACCGAGAAGACTGCCGAGATCGTTTCCAGCCATGGTCCTGCCTTTCACTCCGGTACGGACACGGCCAATGTCACTCAGACCGGACCGTGCCGCCACTCGGGGTAGCCGGCGGTAGCGGGACGCGCGGTCCACGGTCGCGGGGCGCGCGGTACAACTGTCGGCATGCTGCTGCACGTCGTACCGCTGGACGAATGGTCCGCCGATCCCGAACTCCCCTACGCCCCGCCCTCGCTGGCCTCCGAGGGCTTCGTGCACTGCTCGCCGGACGAGCACGCGGCGCTGACGGTCGCGGACGCCCACTACCGGGGCGTGCACGGCCCGCTTCTGGTCCTGGTCGTCGACGAGTCCTTGCTCGGCGCCGAGGTGCGCTGGGAGGGCTCGGAGGACGCCCTCTTCCCGCACGTGTACGGGCCGATCGAGCGGTCGGCCGTCACGGGGGTCCTGGAGGTGCGCCGGGACTCCGACGGCCGTGCAAGGGAGCTGACGCCCTGGATCTAGGCGTGTTGCGGACCCGGGGCGGGGCACGCGGCCAAGCTGTACGGCATGACTCCAGAAGCCACGCCCCGCCGTACCGTGCTGCTGGCCGGTGCCGGTTCCGTCGCCGTCCTGGCCACCGGCTGCGGCTCCGACGGCGACAACGGCGGTACGACCGCCAGCCCGACGACATCGGCCCCGGCCACGACGGCCGAGCCGACCGTGCCGGCGCCGGCCGGGGACGCCCTCACGAAGACGACCGACGTCCCGGTCGGCGGCGGCACGATCTTCAAGGAGGAGAAGGTCGTCGTCACCCAGCCCACGGCCGGCGAGTTCAAGGCGTTCTCGGCGATCTGCACCCACCAGGGCTGCACCGTCGGCAAGGTCGAGGACGGCACGATCGACTGTCCGTGCCACGGTTCCAAGTTCCGTATCGCGGACGGTTCGGTGGCGGCGGGACCGGCCCTGCGTCCGCTCCCGGCCGAGCAGATCACCGTGTCGGGGGACTCCATCACCCTCGCGTAGCCTGACCCGCATGACTTCGGCAGACCTGGTGCGCGACCACACGATCTACTCCTGCGTCATGGGGTCGCGCGCCTTCGGTCTGGAGACCGAGGACAGCGACACCGACCGCCGGGGCGTCTTCCTCGCTCCGACGCCGCTGTTCTGGCGCTTCGACAAGCCGCCGGCGCACGTGGAGGGGCCGGCGGAGGAGCAGTTCAGCTGGGAGCTGGAGCGCTTCTGCGAGCTGGCGCTGCGCGCGAACCCGAACGTCCTGGAGTGCCTGCACTCCCCCGTCGTCGAGCACATCGACGACACCGGCCGCGAACTGGTCGCGCTCCGGGAGGCGTTCCTCTCCCGCCAGGCGCACCAGACCTTCGTCCGGTACGCGGTCGGGCAGCGCAGGAAGCTCGACGCGGACGTCCGCCAGTACGGGCAGCCGCGCTGGAAGCACGCGATGCATCTGCTGCGGCTCCTGATGAGCTGCCGCGACCTGCTGCGCACCGGCGAACTGACGATCCACGTCGGCGCCGAGCGGGACCGCCTCCTGGCGGTGAAGCGCGGCGAGGTCACGTGGGAGGAGTTCGAGTCCTGGATGACCCGTCTCACCGAGGAGGCGGACACCGCGGCCACGACCTCCCCCCTCCCGGCGACCCCGGACCACGCCCGGGTAGAAGACTTCCTGATCCGCGCCCGCCGCACCTCAGCCCTTCGGACCCTGGACCCCGCACACCCCCGATAGCCGCGCCCGCACGACGAAGTCGTGCAGCGCGTCGAGTGCCCCCGGCGCCTCCCCGAGCGCCGTCGCCACCTGCGCGGCGTCCAGCACCCCGTGCAGGTACTCCACGTCCTCCCGGACCCGTACCGGCTCCACCTCGGCCGCCCCATGCTCGGCCTCGGCCTTCGCCACGATGAGCTCCCCTACGTAACCGGGCGCCTCGGCGACCTCGCCGAGGAGTGTGGGCAGATGGGCCAGGACCTCGCCGGAACGCATCAGATGGATGCCGGTGAGCAGCGCCCGAAGGGTGTAGAGCAGCGGCTTCAGCTCCTCCGTCTGCTCGAAGAGTCGCCACTGCGTCCCCGCGAACCCACGGTAGTGAGGGGCGTGGTGGCGGGTCAGCACATGCGGTGCGAGAGAGACCAGCTCGGCGTGCGCGTCCGAGGTGTGGGCAACCAACGGGGAGAGCAACTGTTCCAGTACGTAACCGTTGCGGCGCAGCATCAGCCGGACGAACTTCCGCAGGTCGTGGGTGACGAGGTCCATCTCCACGCCGTCGCGGTCCCACATACGGCTGCGGGTCTCCTCGGGCTCGCGCAGCCCGATCAGCCCCTCCACCGGCAGCAGGTGCGCACCGCGCAGATCCACGTCCGAGTCCCGGGACGGGAACCCGTACAGGTGCGCCCCCGAGACGGTGGCGAAGACGAGGGGATCGGGCTGTTCCGCGACCACGGCGGAGAGGTCGACTTCGGGTACGAGAGCTACGGTCATGGCCAAAGCTTCCCAGCCGTGCTCACGCGTCCCAGTGGGCGCCCAGGGTGAGGAGTTCGGTGCGGTGCTCGATGCGGGCCTCCCAGACCTTGGGCCATGCGCCCGCGCCCAGGTGCGCGCCGGCGAAGGCGCCCGCCAGGCAGGCGATCGAGTCCGAGTCGCCGCGGGTGCAGGCGGCGCGGCGGAGGGCCGTGACCGGGTCCTCGGGGAAGAGCAGGAAGCAGAGCAGACCGGTGGCGAAGGCCTCCTCGGCGATCCAGCCGTCGCCGGTGTAGGTGCAGGGGTCGAGCTCCGGGTCCGCCCTGCGCTGGACGGCGTCCAGCTTCTCCAGGACCGCCAGGCACTCGTCCCAGCCCCGCTCGATGAAGTGCCGGGCCGACGGTTCCCGGGAGCGGGTCCACAGGTCGCCGAGCCAGGCCTCGCGGTACACCGAGCGGTTCTCGTACGCGTACGAGCGCAGGTGACCGACCAGGCCCGTCGGGTCGACGCCCTGGGCCAGCAGGTACACGGCCCGGGCCGTCAGGTCGGAGGCCGCGAGCGCGGTCGGGTGGCCGTGCGTCATGGCCGCCTGGAGCTGGGCCGCGCCGGCCCGCTGCTCCTCGCTCAGCCCGGGCACCAGCCCCAGCGGCGCGACGCGCATGTTGGCGCCGCAGCCCTTGGAATGGATCTGGCTGGCGTCCTGCCACATACGGTCGCTGTCGAGGAGGTCGCACGCACTCAGGCAGGTGTTGCCCGGCGCCCGGTTGTTGTCCGGGGAGTGGTACCAGGCCACGAACTCCTGGCGTACGAGCGCGGCGAACCGCTCCGGGCCCACCACTCCGCGCTCCTCGCACCCCCGGATGGCCCGCGCCAGGGCCAGCGTCATCTGCGTGTCGTCCGTGATGTACGCCGTCCCGCCCTGTTCCGGCAGTTCCATCTCCCGCCAGGGGCCGAACTTCGCCAGGATCGACGGCACGTCGTTGAACTCGGTCGGGAAGCCGAGCGCGTCGCCGAGCGCCAGCCCGATCAGCGCCCCCGTCGCCGCCTGCTTCGTCTGCTTCGTCTGCTTCGTCGTGTGAAGCGTCATGTGGATCGTCCCTCCGGTCGCAGCAACGGCGGGTGGAGGGCCGTGGCCTCCCCCGCCCGGTAGAGAGCGGCCGGTTTCCCCCGTCCGCCGGTGAGGCGCGGCGGTCCCTCCACGGCCCGGACGAAGCCGGGCGTGGCGAGGACCTTGCGCCGGAAGTTGGGGCGGTCGATTTCGACGCCCCAGACCGTCTCGTACACCTGACGCAGCTCGCCGAGGGTGAACTCGGGCGGGCAGAACGCGGTGGCGAGACAGGTGTACTCGAGCTTGGCGCCGACCCGTTCGTGCGCGTCGGCGAGGATCCGGTCGTGGTCGAAGGCGAGCGGCCGGCCGGCGCCGCCCGTCCCGTACGGCATCCACCGAGCCCGAGCGGCGTCGCCGCCGCCGCACGGCTCGGGAGCGTCCGGGACGAGCGCGGCGAAGGCGACGGAGACGACCCGCATCCTCGGGTCGCGGTCCGGTTCGCTGTAGGTCCGCAGCTGTTCGAGGTGCAGGCCGGAGACGGTGTCCTCGGACAGGCCGGTCTCCTCGGCCAGTTCACGGCGTGCCGCGGCCTCCGCGGACTCGCGGGGCAGCACGAAGCCGCCGGGGAGCGCCCAGGCACCGGCGTACGGCTCCCGGCCGCGTTCGACGAGCAGCGCGTGCAGCCGCTCGGCGCGGATCGTGAAGACGGCGAGGTCGGCGGTGACGGCGAACGGCTCGAAGGCGCGGGCGTCGTAACCGTCGAAGCCGGAGGACGGGCTCATCGGCGCTCCGGAATGGGGGTCCCCCCACCGAAGGTAGGGGGAGGATCGGCGAGGTCCCAGCCCTCGGCCAGCAGCGCGTCCACCGCGGCGACCGCCGCCGCCAGCCGCTCCTCGTGCGGCCCGGTCAGCACGGCCGTACGGCGGCCGGTGTGGGCGAGCTGGGTGTGGAAACGAGCCGTCATCCAGGGCCGCAGATGCTCCCCGTCGCGCAGCCCGTCGTCCTCGAAGGCGACCCCGCGGTGGTCGGTCAGCAGCCACAGGTGCTGCCTGCCGCGCGCCGCGACCTCGCCGGTGGCGGGGCTGGCGGTGCCCATGTACCGCTCGTGCCAGATGGTGGTGGCGAAGGCGTCGGTGTCGCAGAACAGGACCGGCGAGCCGGCCCGCGCCGCCTCCTCCTCCAGCTCGGCCTGGCGCAGTGCGATGAGCGGGAAGTCCTCGGAGTGGAAGGTCACGTCCTCCCAGGTGGCCTCGGGGCGCAGGGCGCGCAGCTCGGCGAGCTTGAGTTCGCTGAACTCGCGCCCGAACTCCGGTACGCACCGGGTACGGGCCCAGACGCCGCCCCGGGCCCGGTAGTGCTCGGCCAGGGCGCCGGCCATGGTGGTGGTGCCGGTGGACTCGGCGCCGAGGACGACCACACGCCGGGTGAGCGCGGCCCGCACCGGCGGCTCCAGGAAGTCCCAGCTGCCGACGGGGTCCTTGCGGACGGCGGTACCGGAGACGGGGAAGAGCGTACGGTCCGGGTCGACGCAGACGGAGTCCGCGCCGAAGCGGCGGCCGAGCTCCTCTCCGTACGGCTCCGAGGTGAAGACGGCGTCGACCGGCTCGGGCACCGCGCTCCGGAAGACGGCCATGTGGGCCGCCCACACATCGGGGTCGTGGAGGTCGACGGGAATGTCGTCGACGGCCCCCACGACCAGGGCGTCGGGGTGGATCTCGCGCATCCAAGCGACGCGCTCGTCCAGTGTCAGGGTCTCCACGGAGGAGGCGCAGACGAGGACGGTGAGGCGCTCGCAGCGCTCGCGGGCGGTGCGGACGAGATGGTGGTGGCCGGCGTGCGGCGGATAGAACTTGCCGAGGACCAGGCCGTGTCCGTAGCGCTTCATGCCGCCGCCTCCGCCGGGATCGCGCGCCGGCCGGCCAGGTCGCGGTTCCAGTTGCGCAGACCGAGGACGCAGAGCGTCATGAAGCCGACGTACAGCAGGGAGGTCAGGTACAGCTCCTTGTACGCGTACAGCGGGACGTACACGACGTCGGCGGCGATCCAGAGCCACCAGGACTCCAGCCGCTTCCGGCACTGCCCGTAGGTCGCCATCAGGGAGAGCGCGGTCGTCAGCGCGTCCCAGAAGGGGACGGTCGAGTCCGTGGCGCGGTCGAGCAGCAGCGTGAGCCCGACGGTCCCCACCGCCCCCGCCGTGAGCAGCCACGTCCACTCGGTGCGCGTGGTGCGGCGCACCGGGAGGCTGTCGGAGCCTGGTCCACCCCCGTGGGTCCAGGTCCACCAGCCGTACACGGCGAGGGTGATGAAGACGATCTGGAGGCCGGCGTCGGCGTACAGCCCCGCCTGCGTGAAGAGCAGGACGAAGAAGAGGTTGTTGGCGATGCCGACGGGCCAGTTGGCGAGGTGCTGGCGGGCGACCAGCCAGACGCAGAGCGCGCCGCTGCCGAAACCGAGGACCTCGGTCCAGCTGACCGGGGTGTCGAGCAGGGTGAAGAGCGGCTGCTGCAAGGGTTCGAGTACGTCTGCGAGGCTCACACCCGCCTCCTTAAGAGTCATGTTGACTATAAAGGGTGACGAGCTTCGCCCACAAGTACGAAAAAGCCCGTGACCACCGGGCGGGCGGTCACGGGCTTCTTCGCGTAGGGCTCTACGGGACTACATGCCGACTTCCTTCATCAGCATGCCGACCTCGGTGTTGGTCAGGCGGCGCAGCCAGCCGGACTTCTGGTCGCCCAGGCCGATCGGGCCGAAGGCGGTGCGGACCAGCTTCTCGACCGGGAAGCCCGCCTCGGCGAGCATCCGGCGCACGATGTGCTTGCGGCCCTCGTGCAGCGTGACCTCGACCAGGTAGTTCTTGCCGGTCTGCTCGACGACGCGGAAGTGGTCGGCGCGGGCGTAGCCGTCCTCCAGCTCGATGCCGTCCTTGAGTCGCTTGCCGACCTCGCGGGGCAGCGGGCCGGTGATGGCGGCCAGGTAGGTCTTCTTCACGCCGTACTTCGGGTGCGTGAGGCGGTGGGCCAGCTCACCGTGGTTGGTGAGCAGGATGATGCCCTCGGTCTCGGTGTCGAGCCGGCCGACGTGGAAGAGCCGGGTCTCACGGTTGGTGACGTAGTCGCCGAGGCACTGGCGGCCGTCGGGGTCTTCCATGGTGGAGACGACACCGGCCGGCTTGTTCAGCGCGAAGAAGATGTGCGACTGGGTGGCGACGGTCAGGCCGTCGACCTTGATCTCGTCCTTCTCCGGGTCGACGCGCTTGCCCTGCTCCAGGACGATCTCGCCGTTGACCTCGACGCGGGCCTGCTCGATCAGCTCCTCGCAGGCGCGGCGCGAGCCCATGCCGGCGCGGGCGAGCACCTTCTGCAGCCGCTCGCCCTCCTGCTCGGCGCCGGGGAAGGTCTTGGGGGTCTTGATCTCGGGACGGCCCTCGTACCGGTCGCGGTTGCGCTGCTCGATCTTGGCCTCGAGCTCACGCGAGCGGGCCGGGGACTGCCGCTGCCCGTGCGGGCCGCGACGGGGCGGGGTGCCGCCCTGCGGCGCCTTCGGGCCGCCCTTGGCGCCGCCGCGGGCCGAGGCTCCGCGGCCCTTCTTCGGGGCCTCGGACGCGCTGCCCACGTCGTAGCGGCGCTCCTCGGGGCGCGGGTTGCGCGGCCGCTCGCCGCCCTGCCTGTCGTCGCGGCCACCGCCGTCGCGGCCACCGCCGCCACCGGCACCCCGGTAACCGCCACCGCCACCGCCACCGTCGCGGCCACCGCCGCCACCGGCACCTCGGTAACCGCCACCGCCACCGCTGCCGCCCGCGCGGCCGCCGCTGCTGCCGCCGCGGCCGCCGCTGTTGCCACCACGGCTCCCGCCGTTGTTTCCGCTGCTGTTCCTGCCGCTGCTGCTTCGCATCAAATTTCCGTCGTCTTGTCGTCTGCGTCTTCACGGTCCGGGAGATCCGGATCGAACGACGGGACTCCTTCCAGCGTGTCCGCCTCGATCGCGTCCGCCTCGGGGAGGAAGGGCGCGAGCTCGGGGAGCTCGTCCAGGCCGCGCAGGCCCATCCGCTCCAGGAAGTAGTTCGTCGTCCTGTACAGGATCGCACCTGTTTCGGGTTCCGTGCCCGCCTCCTCCACCAGACCGCGCTGGAGGAGGGTCCGCATGACCCCGTCGCAGTTCACTCCGCGCACGGCGGAGACCCGCGAGCGGCTGACCGGCTGGCGGTACGCGACGACCGCCAGGGTCTCCAGGGCCGCCTGGGTGAGGCGGGCCTGCTGGCCGTCGAGGACGAACGCCTCGACGGCGGCGGCGTGCTCCGGGCGGGAGTAGAAGCGCCAGCCGCCGGCGACGAGGCGCAGCTGGAAGCCGCGACGCTGAACGGTGTACTCGTCGGCGAGCTCGCGCAGCGCGTCGGCGACCTCGCGGGGGGTCCGCTCCAGGACCTTGGCGAGGTGCGCCTCGGTGGCCGGCTCGTCGACGACCATGAGAACGGCTTCGAGTGCGGGCTTGAGGTCGTGCCCGGTATCGCTCATTAGAGGACCATCCCTTCTGCAGCCCTCACGAGTAGGGTTGTGACCTCTCGGTCCCGGCGGGTGCATGGC
>NZ_JAUPWM010000838.1:0-237 GCF_032436795.1 Streptomyces sp. P9(2023) | reverse complement strand
CTTCAACTCTCTCTTCTGCGATATCCTCGTCAACCTCCTTCCGTTCGGATACATTGATCGTATCAGGCTCCATTTTTATCGATAGAATTTGAAGGTTGAAATAAGAATATCGAGATAATAAAAGATACCGATGAAGGTGTGCAGATCGCAGGAAGGGGGGATTCCTGGGATGTTATATGGAACGTGATTTGCTTCCCAGGAGAAATCCTTGCCTTTGCATGGTTCTGCAATATTGAC
>NZ_JAUPWM010000837.1:0-237 GCF_032436795.1 Streptomyces sp. P9(2023) | reverse complement strand
CCCCTGTGAGTCTTGTGGGTTTGCCTGTTTCGAGATTTATAACTGAAATAGACTTTTTCGTGACCCTCGAAACCTTATATTCTGCTGTGTTTAGCGAGTCGATAAGTTCTTCCCTATTTTTGTAAAACCCGTCTTCAACAAGTTGAGCAAGATGTTCGGTCAAAGCCTTTTTGAAATGCCTTCTGTTGTGTTCTTGGCTGACCCCCTCAATCGGCTTGTATTCATTAAAGAACTCGG
>NZ_JAUPWM010000836.1:0-237 GCF_032436795.1 Streptomyces sp. P9(2023) | reverse complement strand
CGGCAGCTTGGCTATAAAGCTAACTTTAGCTTATTCGACGATCAAGACAGCTTTGGGCTATTAAAACAATTAACAGAAAACGACTACAACGGCGATAAAGATCTGTTAAAAGCGCTGCAAAGTAAAATCTCCAGCTGGAAAAACGATCTCACCCTGCCGGCTTTAGCACTACAGCAAGCCCAGGATGCCGAGAGCATTAGCCTAGCCAATTACTATCAGCAATATAGCACTATGCTC
>NZ_JAUPWM010000835.1:0-237 GCF_032436795.1 Streptomyces sp. P9(2023) | reverse complement strand
CGGGCAAATCCGCACCGCCATTTTGGCGCATCAGGCAGCCGGCGGCTATATCGACATCGGCTGCTTAAATGCCTGGCTCTGCTTTGGCGGCGACTGGAAGCCGCTAGAAAAAATTTTGAACGCGCGCGACCTGTGGAGCCGTGTGGCCAAAACCGATTACAACGCCGATGGCTATTTAGACGGCCTGATTATCGAGGCGGCCGATTATCGCGAGCTGCTGCAAAAATACCGCGCCGA
>NZ_JAUPWM010000834.1:0-237 GCF_032436795.1 Streptomyces sp. P9(2023) | reverse complement strand
AGAACTCAAGAGCACCACGATCAGCACCGTTGATACCAGCGAACATGGTTCCACTTTGGAGAGCAGCATTAAGCTGATCCCGATCAGTCATACCAAGTGCACGCTGCATAAGCTGGTTGCCAGCATCTCGCTCCGAAGCTTTCTGGAAATCTCCCAGAGCACCTGCGAAGCCAGATGTGGCATTGCTCATCAACGACGCCGCTGTACGAAGGCTGTCACCTACTCCGCTGAAATTAG
>NZ_JAUPWM010000833.1:0-237 GCF_032436795.1 Streptomyces sp. P9(2023) | reverse complement strand
AACCTGACGCGGCGACGCGGGCAGGGCGGGATCGTTGGGTCGGCGAGCGTCCTGCGGCACCAGTCTGCCTCACACCGAGGCGGCAGCCTCGGGGGGCGAGGGCATGGCACCGGGCCGGGCGCCCATGGTCACGATGCCTTGGCGATCGCTCCGCCGGCATGGAACATATCGGCCAGCGCGGCTTCATGAATGGGGGGCGAGAACAGGAAACCCTGCACTTCCGAAACGCCCTGGGCG
>NZ_JAUPWM010000832.1:0-237 GCF_032436795.1 Streptomyces sp. P9(2023) | reverse complement strand
CATTAGTTTAGCCCATTCGCCGAGCACGACATTATTGATCTTAGCAGGGTTGTTAAAACAGCCCAAGGTAATATAGCTATTCTGAATGGCCGGCAGGCCAGTAATTGCTGGCTTGTAATAGGGAGGGCGATAACAGATATAGTCATCCGGCATGCGAATGAGTTTTTCAAAATAGTCCTTATCCACTCCCGCTGGTGTCTCAATGTGGTCGCTAAGGAAGTAATCGAAAGCGGGAAT
>NZ_JAUPWM010000831.1:0-238 GCF_032436795.1 Streptomyces sp. P9(2023) | reverse complement strand
GACTAACCTGGGCCAGCTCGTCGCGGAGCTCCAACGGGTTTGGCGGATCGACGAGGACCAGCGGATGGCCGGCAAGCTGACCAAGCCGCTTACCTCGGCGCGCCAAGCTGAGCTCGACGCGGGTGCCCTCTGACGCACAGGATGCGAGCAAGGAGGCCCACAGGCCAACGGATGCTCGATCTTGAGGAACATGCCCTCAAGCGCGACGCGGGCCAAGCTCACAGGAGGCCCCAGGACA
>NZ_JAUPWM010000830.1:0-238 GCF_032436795.1 Streptomyces sp. P9(2023) | reverse complement strand
GCCTCGGCGGCGCTGACATAGCTCGCCTTGATATTGCGAAAGCCGGTCGGGAACTCCACCGTCAGCGTGTCTTCCGCGATGCCCTGCACGGTCCCATAGCCGAACTTCTGGTGAAACACCCGGTCGCCCACGGCGAAGCGGACCGCCTGTGCCTCGATCACCACCGGGCGCGGCGGGGTGCGGCTGGCGGCGCGTTCCTGCATCCGCTTCCACCCGGGCGAGTTATAGACATCCGCCC
>NZ_JAUPWM010000829.1:0-238 GCF_032436795.1 Streptomyces sp. P9(2023) | reverse complement strand
CGGTCAGCGTGTCACTATTCATACCTTGTTCATAAGAAAATTGCACAGCTTCCCCCGTTCCGCGGGTCACGCCCTGCATCGTTCCGGAACAGCCGGAAACGACCAGAAGAACGGCGAGTGCAGTAAGCCTCGAAAAAGTTGACAAGATCATAATATTTCCTCGTACCGGATTAGTGTTGTTGTAGGGCTAAGCTCAGCAAGCATTGCGCTTTGTGCTCTCTACCGGTCAACGCCCGCC
>NZ_JAUPWM010000828.1:0-238 GCF_032436795.1 Streptomyces sp. P9(2023) | reverse complement strand
GAACTGGTCGAGCAGTATTGCGCTATCAGTGACGTTGGCGAACGGAACTTCGAAGCGTTCTATCTGTGGCTGATCGACGGTCGTAAGGACTGGCAGCACCTGAACGTGTTCGCCATGCCGAAATACAAGCACAACGAGTTGTGGGTCGCTTACAAGCGGCTCTGGCTCAAGGCTGG
Source organism: Streptomyces sp. P9(2023) (assembly GCF_032436795.1). Lineage (NCBI taxonomy): Bacteria > Bacillati > Actinomycetota > Actinomycetes > Kitasatosporales > Streptomycetaceae > Streptomyces > Streptomyces sp. P9(2023). The sequence goes on along the minus strand of NZ_JAUPWM010000828.1, from coordinate 62 downwards.
TAAACCGCCATACAACCCCACTGATTGGCATCCTGTGCAATCCACAGGAAACCCCGAAGAAA
>NZ_JAUPWM010000827.1:0-238 GCF_032436795.1 Streptomyces sp. P9(2023) | reverse complement strand
GAAGAGAAGATCTCTCATACCGAAGATTACAACTCTCACAACACAGAGCGACTGGATGTGGCAGGCATGCAAGCACTGCTGCGCAAACTGGACTTTATTCGTGCCCTGGAACGGGGTGAGTATATCAACCCGGAGGACTAAGCCGTGCGTGTACTGGTAACCGGAGCCAACGGGTTTATTGGTAAAAACCTGCTGCTGCACTTTCAGGAGAAGGGCGGTATTGATGTGCTGCCTTTCA
>NZ_JAUPWM010000826.1:0-238 GCF_032436795.1 Streptomyces sp. P9(2023) | reverse complement strand
TAACTCTCTCTTTCCTATTGCTCTTTAGTTCCACAGCCTAGTGGCGCTATCTGAATGAATTGAATGCCTCACTGAAAAAAGCAGATGATTTATTTGAGGCTTGTCAGCACATGATCGAGTTTTTCAATCACGGCTTCTGTACTGATAAGACTCATGAGTTGCTCACCTTTCACTCGAGTACCCCAGGCTAATTGGTCACTTGGTTTACCATATTGATCAATAATGCATTGTTCATAAA
>NZ_JAUPWM010000825.1:0-238 GCF_032436795.1 Streptomyces sp. P9(2023) | reverse complement strand
CAAACACCCAATTGCCTCCAGTACTTTGGAAGAACTGTCCCTGCGCTAACAACAATGATTTGCTGTTGTCTGAAAGCGTTAGCTTGGTTTGCATAGACAAACCTCTTCTCAAATTGTCGGGTGCTTTGCCATCAAATACCATTTCTACCTGAAACTGACCGGCTGTTACCTCTGGTATAACCTTGTTTACTTTTAATTTGTAGGTTTGTCCGTCAAACTCGCAATGTGCGCTTTGTCC
>NZ_JAUPWM010000824.1:0-238 GCF_032436795.1 Streptomyces sp. P9(2023) | reverse complement strand
CCCGGCGCGTGGGCGGCGTCGACGAGCGTGTCCACGCCGCGGGCCAGGTCCCCGTGGACGTCGAGGCCCTCGGCGCCGCGTACTGGACCGGCAACGGCCACAAGTGGCTCTGCGGCCCAAAGGGATCGGCCATGCTCCACGTCCGGGCCGACCGACGCGACCTCGTTCGGCCGCTCGTGGTGAGCCACGGCTGGAACGATCTCCGACCCCAGCGGGGGCGGCTCTGGAAGGAATTCGA
>NZ_JAUPWM010000823.1:0-238 GCF_032436795.1 Streptomyces sp. P9(2023) | reverse complement strand
GGCGTTTGTTATATGCGTGTTAGTTTCTAGCACGTAACAAATTTTTTAAAGAATAAACAGATATTGGAGGATGTGTCCTATGTATTATCCCATGACAGTTAGGACACAATGGCTTTAGGTCTTTAATAGGATCAACGGAATACTCTTTTTTGATCTCAGCAAGCGAAACTTCATGATGTACATGAATAAATCCCCTTCCTATGTCTCCATAAACTTCCTGAAAGTCAAATTTACAGAC
>NZ_JAUPWM010000822.1:0-205 GCF_032436795.1 Streptomyces sp. P9(2023) | reverse complement strand
TGGGCGCCGTCGGCGATCAGGTCGAGGATGGTGGCGATCTGGGTGTCGGTGATGGTGCCGCGCGCAGCCTCGACCTCGACGGTTTCGACGGTGGCGTCAGCGGTCTCGACAGTCTCGGTGGTGGGCTCGGGCATCGGCACATCGTCGATGCTGGCGTAGTGGTCGAGGAGCTGCTCGTCGGCGGTGCGGTACAGGGCGACGCGGT
>NZ_JAUPWM010000821.1:0-238 GCF_032436795.1 Streptomyces sp. P9(2023) | reverse complement strand
GTGGTGACGGCCGAGGCTAATGCCGAATCATTTTCGGAGCTGCCTGGGCGGCAGCGAACATAACCCGGGCGATTTCGGCGGCGGTTTTGTCATTTCTGAGCTGCCTGGGCGGCAGCGAACCGGGAGTACGTGGCGCGCTACGGCTTTCAGTTTTTCTGAGCTGCCTGGGCGGCAGCGAACTATCTCACACACCTGCTCCGTGCCACGCGGTATTTCTGAGCTGCCTGGGCGGCAGCGA
>NZ_JAUPWM010000820.1:0-238 GCF_032436795.1 Streptomyces sp. P9(2023) | reverse complement strand
GTCGTTGACATTGAACTCGTGAATGCCCGCCAGGTGCAGCACCAGAGGGAAGCGCTCGTGGTGAACGTGCAGGAAGGTTTCCGAACCGCTGATTTCGGCCACGTCCACACGAACGTCCAGCGCCAGATCGTTGGCCGAGCGCCGCTCCAGGGTAATGTGCGACGCGCGCACGCCAAAGTCGTAGTCGCCGGCGGGCAGCCGTTGCAGGTCTGGGTCGCAGGGAAAGTGCAGGGATTGA
>NZ_JAUPWM010000819.1:0-239 GCF_032436795.1 Streptomyces sp. P9(2023) | reverse complement strand
AATAAAGGAGTTATTAATATATATATAAAAATATATATTATTATTAGTTCCCGCTTCGCGGGAACCCCGAAAGGAGTGAGGGACCCCATGGGAACCGAACCCCTATGTAAGAAGGAGTGAGGGACCCCCTCCCTAACCTAATGGGAGGGGGACCGAACCCCGAAGGAGTTTTATTATAATAAAATTTATATATATTTATTATTAATAATTATTTATTATTTATTATATAATATTTTTAT
>NZ_JAUPWM010000046.1:0-53953 GCF_032436795.1 Streptomyces sp. P9(2023) | reverse complement strand
TACCCCGCCCAGGTGGGCAGAACCCACACCGAACCCTACGGTTCGCATGGGACCGCTTAGCTGATCAGAGACGCTTCTGCCTCATGACCGACCCGTGGAACACCATCGACCGCCTCGCCTCCTGGATCTCCGCCCACCACACCCTCCCGCCGGAACAGGACGTCCTGCTGCGCGTCCTGAAGCTCTCGGAGGAGGTCGGCGAGGTCGCGGAGGCCGTCATCGGCGCGACGGGCCAGAACCCGCGCAAGGGCACGACCCACACCTGGCAGGACGTCGAGTCGGAGCTCTGCGACGTGATCATCACGGCGATGGTGGCGCTACGGACCCTGAACCCGGACGCCCCGGAGGTCTTCGCGGGCCACGTGAGGCGGGTGGCGGACCGCTCCCTGGACACCTGACCCACCGCCACTGTCAGTCCCGTACGACATCCTGGTGCCATGCCTCTACCCCGAGCCGCCTGCCCCGTCTGCGGCCGCACCGTCGCCCTCATGCCCACGAAGAGACTGGGCCACGGCGTGGTCGTCGACCACAAGCGCGAGCGGAAGTCCCTGATGCTGTGCGCCGGTTCGGAAACCCGCCTGCCCCTCGCCCACGCGACGGCCTGGCAGCTGGAACTGCACCCCGGCGACCCGACGACGACGGACCCGGAAGAGACCATGCCGCTCTTCTGACGGGTCTGGGGACGGCGCCGCCGGGGGGCTCCGTGAGCGGGAAGAGGCAGACGAGTCGGGCTGTACGCCGGGTTCTGTGCCCCGGGACCTCGCGGTCGTCGGGGTGACGGCCATCCATCTAGGGCCGGCGTTGCCGCCGGCCTCGTGCGGTCTACCCGCGAACTCGGGCGAGCAGCCCTCGAACGTTCGCGCAGGGACACCGAGGTGTCCCCTCTTGACCTTGCTCCGGGTGGGGTTTACCTAGCCGCCTGAGTCACCTCAGGCGCTGGTGGTCTCTTACACCACCGTTTCACCCTTACCGAGGACCGAGGTCCCCGGCGGTCTGTTTTCTGTGGCACTGTCCCGCGGGTTTCCCCGGGTGGCCGTTAGCCACCACCCTGCCCTGTGGAGCCCGGACGTTCCTCGGGAGGATCCGAGGATCCCCACGCGGCCGCCCGCCCGGCTCGTCTGCCGTGCCGCCCATGCTACCCGGCGTTTCAGCGGAAGTCGGCCGTCTCCAGGTCGAAGCCGAAGGGGTCGGGGAGGGGGAGGGGCTTGCCGAAGGGCACCATGTGCCGTTCGCGGTAGTCCCCGCCCGCGGGGTCGGTGAAGAGCGTCACCGAAGTGGCCCCCCTGTCCACAAGGAGGTAGAGCGGGATGTCGCCCCGGGCATAGCAGCGGCGCTTCGTCTCACGGTCCCTGTTCGGACGGCTCGACGTGACTTCGAGGACCATCGCGACACCTTCGCAGGGCATCCACGAGTCCGCACCCCGATAGAGGCGCAGCTCGTTCGGAGCGAAGGTGCCGTCTGGAATGACGTGGTCCTTCGGCGCGTCGGGGATCCCTTCCAACGTCAGGCCCTTGTTCCCGGAGAAGTCCACATCGATTGCTGAACGCCTGATCACCTGCTTGACGATGACGTTGATGTAGTCCTCGTGGTCCCCGTCCGGCGGCGGCGTCACGACGATCTCCCCCTCGATCAGCTCCGCTCGGAAGCCTTCCGGCGTGTCCAGCGCCAGGAAGCCCTCCAGCAGGACGTCCGCCTGCATGAGTGGTTCGTGCGGCATGGCAGTCATGTCGTGATCGTCAGACATCGAGGCACCCGCCGTCCGTGAGATCGAAGTCCTTCCCCAGATCGTGGCACATGATCAGGGCGCGGCGGCGGACGTCGCTTGACCTTGTCGCAGCGTCAGGGTTTGTACTGGGCTCATGCGAATCGGCGAGATCGCCGCCCTCGTCGGGGTCACCCCGCGGGCCGTGCGGCACTACCACCACCTCGGGCTGCTGCCCGAGCCCGTACGGCGGGCCAACGGCTACCGCGAGTACGGCATCCGGGACGCCGTCCTGCTCGCCCGGATCCGGCGCCTCGCCGAGCTCGGGCTCGGGCTCGACGAGGTCCGGGACGTGCTCGCCGACGACGAGGGCCGCGAGCTGGTCGAGGTCCTGGAGGAGCTGGACACCGACCTCGGGCGCCAGGAGACCGTGATCCGCGAGCGGCGGGCGCGCCTCGCCGAGCTGCTCGGGGAGGCCCGGGCCGGGCGGCTGACCGCCGAGGGGCCCGTCTCGCCCGAGCTGGCCGGACTGTTCGCGGGCCTCGGCGACGTCCCGGCGTCCCCGATGGCCGCCATGGACCGGGAGCTGCTCGCCCTGCTCGACACCGTCGCCCCGGACGAGGAGCGGTCGAAGCTGATCGGCGCGATGCGTTCCATGACCGAGGACCCGGCGGTCGTCGCCCGCGCCCACGACGTGTACGCGCGGCTCGACGCCCTGGCCGACGTCGACGACGTCGACGACCCGCGCGTGGCGGAGGCCGGACAGGCCCTCGCCGACTGTCTGCCGGACTCGCTGGTGGAGCAGATCGGCGAGCAGGGCGGCCTGCCGCAGGGACGGCTCACTGAGGCCTTCTTCGGCGACTTCTCCCCCGCCCAGTCCGCCGTCGTCCACCTCGCCCTCCGCCTGCTCCGGGAGCGGAACCGGTGACCGCCGTGATCCGCCTCCTGCGCGGGATCGGCTACGCGTTCCTGCCCGCCGAGGTCGTCCTGCTCGTCCTGCTCGTCTCCGGGGTGCGCGTACCCCCGGCCGCCCTCGCCGCCGCCGAGGTCGCCGGCCTTCTGGTGGCGACCGCCGGCCTCGTGACGTACGTACGGCTCCGGCGGCGCGGCCGCTCCGCCCGGCAGGCCCTCGGCGAGCTGGTGCCCGAGCCCGTGCTGCGGCTCCTGGGGCACGAGCTGCGGCTGATGGTGAGCCTCGTCCGGTGGGTGGGCCGGCGGCGCGTCGGCGTGCGCCCCGGCGACCAGGCCTTCCCGCACGCCCGCGACCAGGCCGCCCTCATCTACGGCTTCGCGTTCGTCTGCCTGGTCGAGACCGTCGGCATGTCGTACCTGCTCGCCGACTGGCCGGTCGTCCACGGGATCGTGCTCGTCCTGGACGTGTACACGGTGCTGTTCGTCCTCGGCCTGCACGCCGCCTCCGTCACCCGCCCGCACGTCCTCACCCCCGACGCGCTCCGGCTGCGGCAGGCCGCGCACGTCGACCTCCACATCCCGCTCGACCGGATCGGCGCCGTCCGGAGCGAGCTGGTCTTCTCCCACGAGAAGACCGAAGGGGAGCTGAACCTCGCCGTCGGCTCGCAGACCTCGCTCACGATCGAGCTGACCGAGCCGGTCGAAGCGCCCCGCTTCCTCGGCGCGCCCCGGCCGGTCCACACCCTCCGCTTCCACGCGGACGACGCCCGCGCGCTGCACCGGGCGCTGGCGCGGGCCGTCGCGAGCGCCTGACTCACTCCGGCACGTGCTCGAAGAGGATCTTCTCCCTGTCCGGCTCCGCCGGGTCCGCCTTCTTCAGCCTCACCTTCACCCGGCTCCCTTCCGTCAGCCGCTGCTGACTCCTCACGTTGCCCACCACGGCCGGATCCTTCAGATGCACGACACCCTTCTTCTTCGCGGGGGCCTTCGCGTCGATCACGAACCCGTCGAAGATCTGGCCGATCCGGTCCTTCAGAAGCGCCGCCTCGACGACGTCCATGCCCTCCCTGTCGGCGTCCTTGCCGCGCCCCCTCGCCATGTCGGCCGGCAGCTTCGCCAGCGCGTCCTTCACCCATGCGGGTGGCGCCTGGCCCGCGACGGCCGCCAGACAGAGCTCGCCCACATAGCGGTCGACCAGGCGGCGCAGGGGCGCGGTGCAGTGCGTGTACTCGTCGGCGATGGCGGAATGGACCACGGAGTCCGGAAGCCGGCCGTCCTCGAAGGAGATGTACGCCCCTTTGTCGAACAGGCCGGTGGCGTCCAGAAGGAAGGCGGCGTGCCGGGGATTGTTCGCCGGATCCAGTGAGCGGATGAGCTCCGCGTACGAGACATGGTGCGGCCAGTCGATCTCCAGCGCCTGCGCGGAGCGGCGGAGCTTCTCGACCCCGTCCTGAGCAGCGCTGAGGGTGCGCAGGATCCCCGTGCCCGAGGCGATCATCAGATCGGCCGCGGCCATGCCGGTGAGCAGGGAGATCTGTTCGTTCCAGCCGTCGACCGCGCGCGGGGCGCGGTAGACGAGGGTGTACGAGGTGCCGGTCTCCACGACCTCCTGTTCGGGGAGATCGAGGGAGACCCCGCCGCGTTCGACCTCCAGGGCCTCGCGGAGCGTGCCCACGGTCTTGAGCAGAGCGAGCGGTTCCTCCGCCGTGCCCTTGTCGATCAACTGCTGGGCGCCGGCGTAGTCGAGTCTGAGGCGGCTGCGGACGAGCGCTCGGCGTACGTCGACGGCGACCTGCTTGCCGTCGACGTCCAGGTCGAAACGCCAGAGCAGGGCGGGCGCGGTGTGGTCGGGCAGCAGGCTGGCGGCGCCCTCGGAGAGGACCGGTGGGTGCAGCGGGATCTTCTCGTCTGGGAAGTAGAGGGTCTCGACGCGCTGGTGGGCCTCCTTGTCGACGGCGCCGCCCGGGGCGACGAACGCCGCGACATCGGCGATGGCGTAGTGGAGGCGGTAGCCGCCGGGCCGACGGGCGAGGTGCATGGCCTGGTCGAGGTCGCGCGAGCCCGGCGGGTCGATCGTGAAGAGCGGGATGTCGGTGGCGTCGTAGTCCGGCAGCCGCGGGGACGCCGCGGCCGCCTGTGCCTCGGCGACGACGGCCGGCGGGAAGTCTGCCGGAAGGTTCATCCGGGTCCTCAGTGCGCGCAGCGCGGCCCGGAGGCCCTCGGCTGCGCCGGTCACGTGAATGTGGCGGCGGGGCATGGACCGAGCGTATGGCGGGGGACGGTACCCGGCACTTTGTAGGCTGAACGCCCTGGGGCCGCACCCCCAGCCCCTGGACGTACGAAGGAGAACCACCGTGCTCGTGCTGTTGCCGCCGTCGGAGGGTAAGGCCGCGTCGGGGCGCGGGGCGCCGCTCAAGCCGGAGTCCCTGTCGCTGCCGGGCCTGGCCGAGGCGCGGGCGGCCGTCCTGGACGAGCTGGTCGAGCTGTGCGCCGCCGACGAGGAGAAGGCGCGCGAGGTGCTCGGGCTGAGCGAGGGGCTGCGGGGCGAGATCGCCAAGAACACGGAGCTGCGGACGGCGGGGGCCCGCCCGGCCGGCGAGGTCTACACGGGCGTGCTGTACGACGCACTGGGCCTGGCCACGCTGGACGCGGCGGCCCGGAAGCGGGCGCGGGCCTCGCTCCTGGTCTTCTCGGGGCTGTGGGGCGCGGTGCGGGTGGACGACCGGATCCCGTCGTACCGCTGCTCGATGGGCGTGAAGCTGCCGGGCCTCGGCGCGCTGGTCGCGCACTGGCGGCGCGCGATGGCGGAGGTCCTCCCGGAAGCGGCCGGAAACGGCCTCGTCCTGGACCTGCGCTCCTCGGCGTACGTGTCGGCGTGGAAGCCGAAGGGCGAGGTGGCGACGCGAACGGCGACGGTACGGGTCCTGCACGCACCGACGCGGAAGGTCGTCAGCCACTTCAACAAGGCGACCAAGGGCCGGATCGTCCGCAGCCTCCTGGAGGCGGGCGCGGCCCCCCGGGACCCGGCGGAGCTGGTGGAGGCGCTGCGGGACCTGAAGTACGTGGTGGAGGAGGGGAAGGCGGGGGCTCTGGACGTGCTGGTGGACGAGATCCACTAGCGCGCCGCTCGCGAGAGCGTTGCATCGTGTGCAACGCTCGTTGCACACGATGTCGCGTACCGGCAGGATGGGGCCATGACCTCCGCGCTGCCCTCCGTTCTCGACCTCGCTCCCGTCGTCCCGGTCGTGGTGATCGAGGACGCCGCCGATGCCGTACCGCTGGCTCGTGCGCTGGTCGCGGGCGGTCTGCCCGCGATCGAGGTGACCCTGCGGACGCCCGCCGCGCTCGACGCGATCCGGGCGATCGCCGCCGAGGTCCCGGACGCCGTCGTCGGCGCCGGCACCGTCATTTCGCCGGCCGGCGTCGCGGACGCGGTCGGGGCCGGGGCCCGGTTCCTGGTCAGCCCCGGCTGGACCGAGGGCGTCCTTGACGCGATGAAGGCTTCCGGCGTCCCGTTCCTGCCGGGCGTCTCGACCACGTCCGAGGTCGTGGCCCTGCTCGAACGCGGGGTGCGCGAGATGAAGTTCTTCCCGGCCGAGGCGGCGGGCGGCGTCCCGTATCTGAAGTCGCTCTCCGGTCCGCTCCCCCAGGCCCGGTTCTGCCCGACCGGCGGCATCTCCCTGAACTCGGCCCCGTCGTACCTGTCGCTGCCCAACGTGGGCTGTGTCGGCGGTACGTGGATGCTGCCCGCCGACGCCCTCGCGGCCCGCGACTGGGCCCGGGTGGAGTCGCTTGCGCGCGAGGCGGCGGGGCTGTGAACCCGCTGACCGGCCGCCAGGAGGACGGCCGGTCGGGAGAACGGTCGTCAGGAGATGGTCAGGCCGACGTGGTCGGTCACCGGGCGGTATCCGAGCCGCCGGTACAGCGCGTTGCTCGTCGGGTTGGCCACGTCCGTGAAGAGCAGCACCTGCTCCGCCCCCGCGTCCATGGCCGCCCGGCTCACGGCCGTGGTGACGGCGCCCGCGTAACCGCGCCCGCGCAGCCCGGCCGGCGTGAACACCGGTGAGACCCGGGCCTGGCCCGCGACGACCTGCGAGACGCTCGCCATCGACACCGGTCCGGCTTCCTCGGTCTCCCAGAGGTGGAGCCGGCCGTCGGCGACGCGCGGCGCGATGTTCGGGGTGAAATCGACGTCACCGTCCTCCCCGATGTCGCGGGCGAAGTGCCTCATCCACTCCACGGCGAGGGGGATGTCGTCGACACCCGCCGTCCGGGCCCGGCCCGCCGGTGCGGGGTCGGGCGGGGTGAGCGTGCCGAGCCGGTGCAGCCGCATCCGGCGCGTCGTCGTCCAGGACCGGCCGGACCCCCGGCACAGCTCCCGCGCCAACGCCTCGGCCGGCTCCTCCTCGCCCCGTACGGACGTCACCTCCGCCGCGTCCGGCAGGACGTGCGCGAGGGCGCGGGCGGCCACGGCGGGCATCGGACCGAGGGCCGGCTCGTGGGGCAGCGTGAACAGGAAGGCGCCGGTGACCCGGCCGTCCGGCTCGGTCCACCAGCCGTACCGCGCGTCCGCGACCGGCCGTCTGCGGGCGCCCTCGCTGAGGGTGAGCAGCACCGTGTTGCGCGCGGGCTCGGCGGCGAAGTGCTCGTCGGCTGCGGCGCGGAAGGCGGCGGCGTCCTCGGTGATGTGCCACGTCATGACGACGATGGTGCTACGGAAGCGGGGGCGGGGCCACGGATTTCCGCGGCCCCGCCCCCACCTCACATCCGTCAGGTCACCTCAGGTGCGAGGTGTCGTTCAGGAGCCGTACGGAGGCGTTGCCGTCCGCGTAGTACGCCACGGCCGACAGCGAGGCCGCCGACAGCTCCATCCGGAACAGCGACTCCGGCGGGGCGCCGAGGGCCAGCCGCACCAGGGTCTTGATGGGCGTGACGTGCGTGACGAGGAGGACCGTACGGCCCGCGTACGCGGCGGTCAGCCGGTCCCGGGTCGCCGAGACGCGGCGGGCGACCGTCGCGAAGCTCTCGCCGCCGCCGGTCGGGGCGGCCTTGGGCGAGGCGAGCCAGGCGTCGAGGTCCTCGGCGTACCGCTCGCGTACCTCGGCGAAGGTCAGTCCCTCCCAGGCCCCGAAGTCGGTCTCGCGCAGCCCGTCCTCGATCCGTACGTCGAGCCCGAGGCGGGCGGCGACGGCCTCGGCGGTCTGGCGGCACCGCTTGAGCGGGGAGCTGACGATCTCCTGGATCGTACCGCGCGCGGCGAGCGCGGCGGCGACGGCGTCGGCCTGGCGCAGCCCGGCGGCGGACAGCACGGGGTCGGTGCCCCCGCTCCCGGAGAACCGCTTCTCGGGCGTGAGCGCGGTCTCCCCGTGCCTCAGCAGCACGAACGTGGCCGGTGCCCCCATGTCGGCGGCCCCCCAGCCCGGGACGGCGGTGCCGGTGGCGGACGGGTGCGTGCCCGCCTCCGCCTCGAAGTCGCCGCTCGCCGCGGACTCCTGCTCGGCGGTCGCGGCCGCGGCCAGCGAGGCACGGGCCTGCGCCGCGACGGTCTCGTCGGCGGGGAAGAGCCCGCCGTCGGAGGGGCCGCCACCGGAGCCCGTACGCGTACCGGACCCGGCGGAGGCACCCGCGCCGGAGCCCGCCCCCGCCAGCGCGGCCCGCGCGCGGGCCGCGCCCGCCGTGGCGTCGCCTGGCGGGCCGGCGGGGGCCTCGGACGGCGCCGCCGACGCGTAGCGCGCCGCCGACGTGTCCAGGGCCGCCGTGGAGGCCGACGGCTCCCACTGCTTGCCCCGCTTGCCCGCGTCCATCGCCTCGTTGGCGAGCCGGTCCGCGTGCTTGTTCTGCTCGCGCGGGATCCACTCGTAGCGGACCTGGCTCGCCGGGAGGACCCGGGCCGCCTCCGCCGCCAGCGGCTTCATGTCCGGGTGCTTGATCTTCCAGCGGCCGGACATCTGCTCGACGACCAGCTTGGAGTCCATCCGGACGTGCACGCGGGCGTCGGGGAACAGCTCGCGCACCGCCTTCAGCCCGGCCACCAGGCCCTTGTACTCGGCCACGTTGTTCGTCGCGACGCCGATGTACTCGGCGCGCTCGGCGAGCGTCTCGCCGGTGACCGGATCCAGGACCACCGCCCCGTAACCGGCGGGTCCCGGGTTTCCCCGGGAGCCTCCGTCGGCCTCGACGACGACTTCCCTGACCGCTCCGCTCGCCGCAGTCATTACAGGCCGGACTCCGACGTACGGACCAGGATCCGGCGGCAGTTCTCGCACCGCAGCACCGCGTCCGCGGCGGCCGCCCGGACGTCGTTCAACTCGGTGATGTTGAGCTCGATGTGGCAGCCCTCGCACTTGCGCTGGAACAGCCGGGCCGCGCCGACGCCGCCCTGCTGCTCGCGCAGCTTCTCGTAGAGCTTCAGCAGGTCCGCGGGGACGGAACCGGCCACGAGCTCGCGCTCCTTGCCGACCTTGGCCGCCTCGGAGTCCAGCTCGGCCTGTGCCGTGTCGCGGCGGGCGGTCGCGTCGTCGGCCTTGGCCTGGACGGAGGAGGACCGCTCGGTCAGCTCCGCGACCCGCTCGGCGGCGGACTCACGGCGCTCCATGACCTCCAGGACGATGTCCTCCAGGTCACCCTGGCGCTTGGCGAGCGAGGTGATCTCGCGCTGCAGGCTCTCCAGGTCCTTCGGGGAGGAGACGGCGCCCGAGTCAAGACGCTGCTGGTCCCGTACGGCGCGCTGGCGCACCTGGTCGACGTCCTGCTCGGCCTTGGTCTGCTCGCGGGCGCAGTCGCTCTCCTCGGTCTGCGCGGCGACGAGCAGGTCGCGCAGCTGCGTGAGGTCCTTGTTCAGCGACTCGATCTCGGCGTGCTCGGGCAGGGACTTGCGCTTGTGGGCGAGCTGCTGGAGACGGACGTCCAGGGACTGGACGTCGAGGAGTCGGATCTGGTCGGCGGGCGCGGCGTTCAGTTGGGGGCTCCAGGGGAGGTGTGGTGGGAGGACCAGGGGTCGGTGACCGTCTTCGAGACGTGGACGCGCAGGTCCCAGCCGTGGCGGTCGGAAATCTCGTCGAGCTGGGCGGCGGCCTGCTCGCACCAGGGCCATTCGGTGGCCCAGTGGGCGGCGTCGACCAGACCGATCGGTGCGTGCTGGGTGGCCTCGGAGACCGGGTGGTGGCGCAGGTCGGCGGTGAGGAAGGCATCCACGCCCGCGGCCCGAACGGCGTCGAAGAGGCTGTCGCCGGAGCCTCCGCTGACCGCGACCCGGCGGACCGTCATCCCCGGGTCACCGGCGACCCGGATGCCCTGCGCGGTGGACGGCAGCCGCTTCGCGGCGCGGGCGGCGAACTCGGCCAGGGTCTCGGGGTGGTCCAGCTCGCAGATCCGGCCGAGGTTGTTCTCGGGGACCAGCGGGCCGGTGATCCGCAGGTCGAGGGCGCCGGCGAGGGCGTCGGAGACACCGGGGTCGGCGGTGTCGGCGTTGGTGTGCGCGACGTGCAGGGCGATGTCGTGCTTGATCAGCGTGTGCACGACGCGGCCCTTGAAGTGGGAGGCCGCGACCGTCGTCGTACCGCGCAGATAGAGCGGGTGGTGGGTGACGATCAGGTCGGCGCCGAGCGCGAGGGCCTCGTCGGCGATCTCCTGGACGGGGTCGACCGCGAAGAGGACGCGGCCGATCTCGGCGTCGGGGTCGCCGCAGACCGTGCCGACGGCGTCCCACTGCTCGGCACGCTCGGGCGGCCAGAGAGCGTCGAGCGCGGCGATGACTTCAGACAGACGGGGCACGAGGGAAAGGCTACCTGGCCCCCGTGCCCCGCCGTCCTGCCTGTGGACAACCGCGGAGAACCCCGTTCCGCTACTTCTCGACGAGGTCGTCTACTTCTTGACGAGGTCGTTTACTTCTTGACGAGGTCGGCGCGCAGGTCGTCGAGGACGGCGTCGGCCGCGGTCACGCCGAGGCCCAGGTACCAGGTCTCGTCCGGGACGTCCTTGGCCTGGCCGGCCTTGACGGCCTTGAGGTTCTTCCACAGCGGGTTGGCCTGGGCGGTGTCGCGCTTGGTGGCCTTCGGGTCGCCGTAGACGCCGGTGAAGATCCAGTCGGCGTCGGCCTGGTCGATCTTCTCGGGGCTGATCTCGGCGGCGAGGTCGTCGATCTGCTGGTTCTTGGGCCGGGGCAGGCCGGTGTCCTGGAGGATCGTGCCGATGAAGGACGCCTTGGCGTAGAGGCGGATCTTGCCCGGGAGGTAGCGGACCATGGAGATGGAAGGCTTGTCGGGCCCGATGTCGGTACCGAGCTGCTTGGCCTTGGTCTCGTACGCGGCGAGCTTCGACTTCGCGTCGGCGGTCCTGTCCAGGGCCGCGGCGTTGAGGAGGTAGTTCTCCTTCCAGGTGAACCCGGGGCGGATGGAGAACACGGTGGGGGCGATCTTCGAGAGCTCGTCGTACTTGTCCGCGGCGCGCAGCTGGCTGCCGAGGATCAGGTCGGGCTCCAGGTTGGCGATCGCCTCAAGGTTGAGGTTGTTGATCGTGCCGACGGACTTGGGGGCGCCCGCGTCGTTCTTCAGATACGTGGGGATGCCATCGTCCCCCTCGGCCGGGGCGTAGCCGACAGGCTTGATGCCGAGCGAGACGACGTTGTCGAGCTCGCCGACGTCGAGCACGACGACCCGCTTCGGGGCGGCGGGGAGCTCCGTCTTGCCGAGCGCGTGGGTGAGGGTGCGCGGGAACTGGCCGGGCTTGGCGTCCGTGCCCATCGCCGCGGTCTTGGCCGCCGCGTCGCCGAAGTCCTTGCCGCCCGTGGCGACGTCCTTCTTGGCGGCGCCGCCCTTCTTCTCCGAGGTGGCGGGCTTCTCGTCGGCGGCGCCACCGCAGGCCGCGAGGGAGAGCGCGGCGGCGAGGGCGACGGCAGCGGCGGTGCCGCGGCGGCGGAGGGACATGGGGACTACTCCTGTACGGGTACGAGGACGGCGGCGCCGAAGCGGGGCGCGAACCGGTCGCGGGCGAGGCCCCCACCCGGATTCTCAGGCTCCACTTAGGATCGCCTTACCTTACGCACCACTCATCTCTCCAGCACACCCGGCCCCCTCCCCTCAGCAGAATCGATTCACGGCCACCCTTATGTGTGAAGTGACCGGTCTCGTGTTGTTCGGCAGGAAGTGCGAAAACTAGCTTCGGTGGCCGGAGGTGACGAGTCGATGACAGCCTGTGCCATCGAGACAACGACGGACGGCGGCGGAGCGGTGCGGCCGGCGCGGCTCACGATCACGGCGAACGGCGCGTACGCGGCGCGGCTCACCGGCACGGGGGACGCCCTGTACGCGGAGCGGTGGACGCTGGACGGCCCGGAGCCGTACGCGGTACCGCTCCCGCTCGACCAGCCCGAGGAGGCCCACGCCCAGCTGCTGCCACTGGCGGACGGGCGGGTGCTGATCGGCCGCCGGGTGGACGGTCTGCGGCACACGTTCTCCCTGCTGTACCCGACGGGCCCGGGGACGGGCCAACTCCCCCTGGGCGCGGTGGAGGCCGCGGAGCTGACCCTCCTGCCACCGTCGCCGGACGGCATCTGCGGCTATGCGATGTGCGTCGGGGCGGACACGACGACGATCTGGCTGGTGGCCGGCGGGGCGTTCGGCCCCGAGCAGGTCGCGGAGGTCAAGGGCCGCTGCACGGGCGGCGTCTGGCTGGACCGTACGGGCCGGATGCTGGCCCTCGACCGGTGCCTGGACGGCGGCCCGGTGAAGGCGGTGGCGGTCGACCTGGAGCGGGGCGGCGAGGTGACGCCGCTGCTCCAGATCACGGCGGAGAGCGACGACCGGCTGCTGTTGGCGGACCCGGACAGCGGGCTGCTGCTGATCGGCTCCGACGCGCCGTCACCGGGGCACGAGCGGTTGGGGTGGGGCGTGCTGGGCAGTCTGCTGCCGATCCGGTTCCCGGACTGCCTGCGGCTCGACGACGTGGCGGTGACGCCGTTCGCCGTACAGCCGGGGCAGGTGCTGCTTCCGGAGACCTGCTCGGTCGCGCTGCGGATCGACGCGGCGGGCGGGAGCTGGGTCGGGATGTGGCAGCCGGCCGGCCGCCGTACGCACCAACTGGCCGCGCCGGCGGGGTGGCTGGCCGGGGCGGGCGTCTGGACGCAGGAGGGCGTGCTGCGGCTTCCGTACGCGACGCAGGACACGCCCTGCGGGCTGGCCGGCCTGACGGTCCCGCCGGAGCCGGTCGCGGTAGAGGTCACGATCGCCCCGCCCGAGCAGCGGGTCTGCCGCCCGGTCCCGCTCCAGCAGGCACCCCTCGCCGACCGCAAGGCCGCTGGTTAGAATCTCGGCCGCACGACAACAGCGATCAATACGGGGTGAGTTCCACCATGTCGGAAGCGCGTACGGACGGGACGGAGTCGGAGGGCTCCGGAAAGCACCGCGGCAACTCGGCGCCGTCGGAGGACTCCACAACCTCCCCCCACGGCCGCCACCGCCGCGACGCGGAGCGGTAGGCGAGATCCCGCCGAGCGACGACACGGCCCCGGGGGTACCCCCGGGGCCGTTCTGCGCTGCACGACGACTCCCCCGGTTCCGCTGGCGGCACGAAGCTGCCGCACCGGAGGCCGGGGGCAGCGGCACAAACCGGCCGCACCCCGGGGGGCCAGGGCCCGTCCACCCGGCGCACTGCCGCGGCGCGAAGCCGCCGCACCCCGGGGCCCCGAGGGGGCAGCGCCCCCAGTCACGCCCGACCACCCGCACCCCCACCCCTCGCGACGCGAACCCGCCGCACCCCGGGGCCCGGGTGCAGCGCCCCCACTCTCGTCCGACCAACCCCCGCACCCCCGCCCTTCGCGGCGCGAAACTGCCACACCCCGGGGGGCCCAGGGGCAGCGCCCTCGCTCTCGTCCGTCCAGCCCCGCCCCCACCCGCCCTTCGCAGCGCGAAACTGCCGCACCCCGGGGGGCCCGGGTGCAGCGCCCTCGGTCTCGCTCCGTCCAGCCCCGCACCCCGCGCGCCCTCGCGACGCGAAGCCGCCGCGCCCCGGGGGCCAGGGACAGCCCCCCGGTCTCGTCAGAGTTCGGGGAGGGGCGGGGTGGGGGAAATTCCGCCCCGTCCCACCTAGCTCCGCTTCAGGCCCAGAACCTCCGCCGCCGCGAACGTCTCCCCCGCCGGCCGCCCCGCGTAGTGCGGGGACAAGAGCGCGTCCAGTTCCTCGTACGTGAACGCGTCCTTCGTCGTGTCGAACTTCGCCGCGACCCTCGGCCGCTCCACGATCGCGACCATCCCCCCGTGCACCACCAGCAGCTGGCCGTTCACGTCCGCCGCCGCAGGGGACGCCAGGTAGCCCACCACCGGCGCCACGTGCTCCGGCGCCAGCGCGTCCAACTCCCCCGCCCCCGGCTCCGCGAACCCCGCGAACACGTCCTCCGTCATCCGGGTCCGCGCCCGCGGGCAGATCGCGTTCGCCGTCACGCCGTACTTCGCAAGGGCCAGCGCCGTAGACGTCGTAAGGCCCACGATCCCGCCCTTGGCCGCCGCGTAGTTCGGCTGCCCCGCCGAGCCCGCCAGGAACGCCTCCGACGAGGTGTTGACGATCCGGCCGTACACTCCGGACTCCCCCGCCTTCGCCCGCCCCCGCCAGTGCACCGCCGCGAAGTGCGTCGTGTTGAAGTGGCCCTTCAGATGGACCCGTATCACCGAGTCCCACTCCTCCTCGCTCATCGAGAAGACCATCCGGTCCCGCAGGATCCCCGCGTTGTTGACCAGGATGTCCAGCTTCCCGAACTCGCCCACCGCCAGGTCAACAAGCCCCCGGGCGGTCTCAAAGTCGGCGACGTCGCCCAGGTGCGCGACCGCCCGCCCGCCCGCCGCGTGGATCTCCTCCGCGACCTCCTCCGCAGGCGCGGAAGACGCCTCACCCGAACCGTCCCGCCCCGGCTGCCCGTAGTCGTTGACGACCACGGCCGCGCCGAGCCGGGCGAGTTCCAGCGCCTCGGCCCGGCCCAGGCCCCGGCCCGCGCCGGTGACGATCGCCGAAAGCCCCTCAAGAGGGAGTGACATCGATTCGCGTCCTCTCAATTCCCCACTCAGATCCCGACTCAGATCTCGATGCACGTACGCAGCGCCACACCCGTACGCATCTGCTCCAGCGCCTCGTTGATCCCCGCCAGCGGCACCCGGTGCGTGATCAGCGACTCCAGGTCGATCCGCCCCGCCCGCCAGAGCGCGATGGCCCGCTCGTACGAGCGCATGACGTCACCACCCCCGTACATCGACGGCAGGATCCTCTTCTCGTCGAAGAACAGCTCGAACATGTTGAGCTGCAGGAAGTCGTCGAGCGCCCCCGCGCCGACGACGCAGAGCGTGCCGCCGCGCCGGGTCGTCTCGTACGCGGTACGGGCGGTGGCGGACTTGCCGACGACTTCGAAGACGTAGTCGAAGCCCTCGCCCGCGGTGACGCGCTGCTTGGCGTCGGCGAGGCCGTCGGGCGCGACGGCCTCGGTCGCGCCGAAGCGCAGGGCGGCCTCGCGCCGCGACTCGACCGGGTCGACGGCGACGATCTGCGCGGCGCCCTGGAGCTTGGCGCCCTGGATCGCGGAGATGCCGACGCCGCCGCAGCCGATGACGGCGACCGAGGAACCGGCCTCCACCTTCGCCGTGTTGATCGCCGCGCCGAGCCCGGTGGTCACGCCGCAGCCGATGAGCGCGGCGATGTCGAAGGGCACGTCGTCGGGGATCGGGACGGCGCAGCCCGCGTCGACGACGACCTCCTCGGTGAACGTACCCGTCCCCGCGAAGCCGAAGACCTCCCCGCCGGGCCTACGGAAGTTGGGCGTACCGGCGTTCATGAATCCGGCCAGGCAGAGCTGGGTCTGGCCGCGCTTGCAGGCGGGACAGACTCCGCACGCGGGCAGCCAGCAGAGCAGCACCCGCTGGCCCTGGCTCAGCCCGGTGACACCGTCGCCGACGTCGATGATCTCGCCCGCGCCCTCGTGGCCGGGGATGAAGGGGGCGGGCTGGGGCAGCACGCCGCTCATCGCGGAGACGTCGGAGTGGCACAGTCCGGTCGCCCTGACCCGGATCTTCACCTTGCCAGGGCCGAATCCCACGGCCTCGACGTCGTCGAGGACTTCGAGCTTCTCCTGGCCGATCTCGTGCAGTACGGCTGCGCGCATGGTGCGGCTCCCTCCGGGAGGTCAGGGTCACGAACGGGTCGGGGTCACGAATGTTCGACGAGGGTGTCGGCGAGTACGGGAGCGTCGTCGCGCTCCACGGCCGTGACCGACACCTGGACGCGGCCGTCACCGGTCCACATCCGGATACGCAGGGTCTCGCCGGGGAAGACGATCCCGGCGAAGCGGGTGCGGTACGAGCGGACGCGGGCGACGTCCCCGCCGAGCATCGTGTCCACCACCGTCTTGAGGGTCATGCCGTACGTGCAGAGTCCGTGCAGGATCGGCCGGTCGAAGCCGGCGAGCGCGGCGAACTCCGGGTCGGCGTGGAGCGGGTTCCAGTCACCGGAGAGCCGGTAGAGCAGCGCCTGGTCCTCCCGTACGGGCCGCTCGACGGTCTTGTCGGGTTCGCGGTCCGGGAGTTCGAGCCGCTCGGAGGGTCCGCGGTCGCCGCCCCAGCCGCCCTCTCCCCGGACGAAAATCTGCGCGTCGCTGGTCCACAGCGGGCCGTCGTCGTCGGCGACCTCGGAGCGCAGCACGAGAACCGCCGCCTTGCCCTTGTCGTGGACGGCGGCGACGCGGGAGGTGGTGACCGCCTTGCCCCTGACGGGGACGGGCCGGTGGAGGGTGATCGACTGGCCGCCGTGCAGGACGGCGGCGAGGTCGACGTCGATGCCGGGCGCGGAGAGCCCGCCGACGACTCCCATGCCGGCGCCGGCGACGGTCGCGAAGCTGGGCAGGACGTGGAGCCGGGACTCCAGGGTGTAGCGGAGCTCGTTCGGGTCGGTCGCCGGGGTGCCGGCGCCGACGCCCAGGTGGTAGAGCTGGATGTCCTTGTGGTCCCAGCCGATCTCGGCGCTGCGGGGCTCGGCGGCGACGGCCTTGGCGGCATCAATGGGCATGAGGATGCTGCTCCTTGGAGATCCGTGAGGATCGTGACGTGTGGAAGACCTCGGTGCGACCGTCCGCACCGTCGGCCGCACCGAGGCCGTGCGGGACCGTCCCGTACGCGCCCTTCCTTCCGTTCTAGAACGCGTTCTAGGTCGGTGATCCTCATGTATAGCCGAGCGGGGGTGAGTTGAGAACCCCTCGGGCAGGCCTCAGCTGACGACACGTCAGTTGAGGGCGACTGGGCCGGAGCCAGGACATTTGTCACTGCCAGCTCCGTACATCCACGCCTGCCGGGCCCCCGGGCCCGATCCGTAACTTCGACGGCATGAGGAAAGAGCCCGCGGTGGTCTTCGAGGCCACGACGAAGACATACGGAAGCGTCCGCGCCGTGGACGGCGTCGACCTGACCGTCGGCCGTGGCGAGACGGTGGCCCTGCTCGGCAGGAACGGCGCCGGAAAGTCCACGGCGATCGGTCTGATACTGGGCCTCGCCGAGCCCGGCGACGGCCGGGTCTCGCTCTTCGGCGCGGCCCCCGCCCGTGCGGTCGAGGCGGGCCGGGTCGGCGCGATGCTCCAGGAGGGCCGCCCGGTCCCCCGGGTGACCGTCCGCGAGCTGGTCTCCTTCGTCGCGCGCACCTACCCGGCCCCGCTGCCTGTCGCCGAGGCCCTCGCGCTCGCGGGGCTGACGGAGCTGGCCGGCCGCCGTGTCGACCGGCTCTCCGGTGGCCAGGCGCAGCGCGTGCGGTTCGCCGTCGCACTGGTGGGAAACCCCGAGCTGATCGTGCTCGACGAGCCGACGGTCGCCCTCGACGTCGAGGCCCGCGAGGCGTTCTGGGACGCGATGCGCGATTACGCCCGCCGGGGCAACACGGTCCTCTTCTCCACGCACTATCTGGAGGAGGCCGACGCCCACGCGGACCGGATCGTCGTCCTCGACCGGGGTCGCGTCCTGGCGGACGGCACCGGGGAGGAGATCAGGCGCGCGGGCGGCGGCAGCCTCGTCTCCTTCGACCTCGCGGGCGGACCGAGCGAGGGCCTCGCCCACCTCCCGGGCGTGAGCTCCGTGGAGATACGGGGAGACCGCGCCCGGCTGCGCACGGACGACTCCGACGCGACGGTGCTGGCACTGGCCGCCCTGGACGCGATCCGCGGCCTGGAGGTCGCCCCGGTGTCGATGAACGACGCCTTTCTGACCCTGACCCGGCACACCTCGGAGGCCGCCTCGTGATCACCGCGTACGTACGACTGGAAGTCCGCCGGAGCCTGCGCGACATCGGATTCGCGATCGGCGGCATCGGTGTCCCGGTGATGATGTACCTCCTGTTCACCAACCTCGGCACGGACGAGGCCGGGTGGAAGACGACGTCGATGGTCGGCATGGCGGCGTACGGAGCGGTCAACGCGGCGCTGTCCGTCGGGACGGGGGTCGCCGAGGACAGATCCGTCGGCTGGCTGCGGCAGTTGCGGATCACGCCGATGACACCGCGCCAGGTGGTCGTCGGGCGCGCGCTCACCGGGTCGGTGATCGTCCTGCCCGCGATCGCCGCCGTGCTCCTCGCCGGCGCTCTCGTCAACGGCGTCCGGATGGCGGCCTGGCAGTGGGTCGCGGTGGCTCTGGCCCTCTGGCTCGGTTCGCTCCCGTTCACCCTGCTCGGCCTGGGGAACGGCTACGGCCTCACCGCCCAGACCACCGGAGTCGTCAACGTGGCCTGCAATCTGGGTCTCGCGGTCGTCGGTGGCCTCTGGTTTCCCGTGGAGCTCTTCCCGGACTGGCTGCGTGTGATCTCCTCGTACACGCCGACGAACCGCATCGCGGAGCTCGGCCGGGCACTGACGGAGGGCACCGCACCGGGCCTCGCGGCGATCACCGTGATCGGCCTGTGGGCCCTGCTGTTCGGGCTGTACGCGACGGCTTCGTACCGTCGCTCGGGGAGGACGGCGTGAGGAGGGGCACCATGCGCGGGAGGGCTGCGCGGCGGGGCGGCAGGGAGTGGGCGCCGGAGGGGATGACACCGCCCAACGGGTTCTCGATGCTGCCCTGGCTGCTCATGGGCATGGGAGCGGTCTCCCACTTCCTCCAGGGCAAGACGGCCAACCCGTGGATAACGGGCCTGGGCCTGCTCGCCTTCAACGCGCTCTACACGGCGGTCGTCTTCCGCGCCTTCCACCGCCGCACGCGGGAGGCGCCCCTCACCTGGTGGCTGCTGGCCGCGATGGCCGCCATCACGCTCGGCCTGAGCATCGCCTACGGCGGGCCGTACCTGCTCTACTTCCCGCTGCTCGGTCTGGCCGCCGGTTCGATCACCCGCGGCCGGCTGCTGCCCCGGGTGGTGTTCCCGCTCTGTGTCACCGCGGCCGTGGTCGCGGGGATACGGGACGGCTGGGGCGCGATCAACGTGGCGTACGGGACGTTCATCTCGGCGATGGTGACGGCGGCGATCTTCGCGCTCTCCGAGACCGTCCGGGAGCTGCGCCGGACCCGGCAGGAGCTGGCGCGGGCGGCGGTGGAGCAGGAGCGGCTGCGGTTCTCCCGGGACCTCCACGATCTGCTCGGGCACACGCTGTCCGTGATCGTCGTGAAGTCGGAGGCGGCGCGGCGGCTCGCTCCGTGCGACGTCGATGCCGCGCTCGCCCAGGTGGCCGACATCGAGTCCGTCGGGCGCCAGGCGCTCGCCGAGATCCGTGAGGCCGTCACGGGGTACCGCGAGGGCAGTCTCGCCACCGAGCTGGACCGGGCCCGGGACGCCCTGTCGTCGGCGGGGATCGAGCCGGTGGTCCGCCAGTCGGGCCCACCGCTGGAGCCCCCGACGGAGGCGCTGCTGAGCTGGGTCGTACGGGAGTCGGCGACGAACGCTGTACGGCACAGCGGCGCGACGCGCTGCGAGATCGAGATCGGCGGCACCCTGGAGCGGGTCCGCCTGACGGTCACCGACAACGGCCGGGGAAGTGCGCAGGGCCCTCCGGGCAGCGGGCTGAAGGGCCTGCGCGAGCGCGTGGCGTCCGCAGGCGGCACCCTCGTCTCGGGACCCGCCCCACGCGGAGGGTTCCGGGTCACCGCGGAACTTCCCGTGGAGGCCCACGCAGCGCAGAGTCGGGAGCCCACAGGATGATCAGAGTTCTCCTCGCCGAGGACCAGGGCATGATGCGGGGCGCGCTGGCGCTGCTGCTGGGGATGGAGCCGGACATCGAGGTCGTCGCCCAGGTGGGGCGGGGGGACGAGATCGTGGACGCGGCGTTGGGCAGTCGGCCCGAGGTGGCGCTGCTGGACATCGAGCTGCCGGGGCGTTCGGGGCTCGACGCCGCCGCCGATCTGCGGGAGGAGGTGCCCGACTGCCGGGTGCTGATCCTGACCACCTTCGGCCGGCCCGGGTACCTCCGGCGGGCGATGGAGGCCGGGGCGGCCGGGTTCCTGGTGAAGGACGGGCCGGTGGAGGAGCTGGCCTCGGCGATCCGGCAGGTCCTGCGGGGCGAGACGGTCATCGACCCGGCCCTCGCGGCGGCGGCCCTCGGCGCGGGCCCGAACCCGCTGTCCGCGCGGGAACGGGACGCCCTGGGAGCGGCCGTGGACGGGGCGACGATCGCCGACATCGCGTCGAGACTCCATCTGTCCGAGTCGACCGTGCGCAACTACCTCTCGTCCGCCATCGGCAAGACGGGTACGCGCAACCGGATGGAGGCGGTCCGGGAGGCCCGGCAGCAGGGCTGGCTCTGAGCCCTGGCCGTTCAGTCCTCGCCGTTCAGCCCTCGCCGTTCAGTCCTCGCCGTTCAGTCCTCGCCGTTCAGGCTTCGCGGGTCGGCCTCGGGAGCCAGAGGAGCATCAGGAGCGCCGCCGCGAGCAGGACGCCCGTCGCCGTGCGGAAGGCCAAGGCGTAGCCCTCCGTCAGGGCCTCGGGGCTCGTACCGCCGGCCGTGCGGGCGGCGGCCACGGTGGAGAGGACGGCGAGACCAAGCGCGCCGCCCATCGTGCGGGAGGTGTTGACGAGGCCGGAGACGAGACCGGCGTCGGCGGGTGCGGCGCTCGACGTGGCGAGGGTGGCGAGCGGGGTGGTGAGAAGCCCGATGCCCCCCATCATCAGGATGCCGGGGCCCAGCATGACGGTGAGGAAGGTGCCGTCGGCGGTCATCGTCGACTGCCAGCCGAAGCCGGTCGCGGCGACGAGGGCGCCGATGACCGCGAGGTTGCGGGCGCCGGTCGTCGGCATCAGACGGGGAGCCAGCTTGGAGCCCACGATGACGCTGACCGAGCTGGGGACCAGGGCCAGGCCCGCCTGGAGCGGGGTGTAGCCGAGGACGTTCTGGGCGTACACGGTCATGAAGAACCACATGCCGAAGGAGGTGGAGCCGGCGACCAGGATCGACACGTTGGCGGCGGAGACGGCCCGCGAGCGGAACAGCTTCAGCGGCATCAGCGGGGCCGCCGTCCGGGCCTCGACGACCACGAAGACCGCGAGGAGGGCCAGGCCGCCGAGCAGCGGGGCCAGGGTGGCCGGGGCGCCCCAGCCCACCTCCTCCGTCTGCACGATGCCGTACGCGACGGCGGCAAGGCCGCCGGTGACGAGGACGGCGCCCGGCAGGTCGAGGCGCCGGCCGCCGCGGGTGCTGCTCTCGGTCAGCCAGAGCGCGGCGCCGACCAGGACGAGGGCGCCGACGGGGACGTTGATCAGGAGCACCCAGCGCCAGGAGAGGAGGTCCACGAGCACGCCGCCGACGAAGCCGCCCGCCGCACCGCCCGCGGCGCCGACGGCCGTCCAGGTGCCGATGGCCCGGGTCCGCGCGGGCCCGGCGGGGACGGCGGCGGTCACGATGGTGAGCGTCGCGGGCGCGAGCACCGCCGCACCGAGGCCCTGCACGGCGCGGGCGGTGACGAGCTGCCAGCCCTCCTGCGCGAGACCGCCCGCCACCGAGGCCGCGGTGAACAGCCCGAGCCCGAGCAGGAACATCCGCTTCCGGCCGAACAGGTCGGCCGCCCTGCCGCCGAGCAGCATGAACCCGGCGAACGCGATGGAGTACGCACTGAGGACCCACTGCAGTCCGGTCGCCGAGAGCCCCAGGTCGGCCCGCATCGACGGCAGGGCGACGTTCACCACCGAGACGTCGAGGACCACCAGGAACTGCCCCGCGCACGCGGCGACCACCATGAGCCAGGTGCGCGGGGAGGAGCGTATGGAGGTGGACTCGGTGGCGGCAGACGCGGCGGACTCGGTATGGACCATGCGTGTGATGGTCGCAGACGCCCTGCGCCCCGTACATGGGCAATGAGTCCTACGACCTCCGGAGCATCGTCACGACCGCCGCCCCGCCGAGACCGATGTTGTGCGCGAGGCCGACGCGGGCCCCCGCGACCTGGCGGGCCCCGGCCTCGCCCCGTAGCTGCCAGACCAGTTCGGCGGCCTGGGCGAGACCGGTGGCGCCCAGTGGATGCCCCTTCGAGATCAGCCCGCCGGACGGGTTCACGACCCATCGCCCGCCGTAGGTCGTCGCGCCGGACTCGACGAGCTTCCCGGAGGCGCCGTCCTCGCACATGCCGAGGGCCTCGTAGGTCAGCAGCTCGTTGATGGAGAAGCAGTCGTGCAGTTCCACCACGTCCACGTCCTCGATGCCGAGGCCGGACCTCTCGTAGACCTGCCGGGCCGCCGCGCGGGACATCGGCCGGCCGACGGCGTCGATGCAGGACCCGGAGGCGAAGGAGTCCTCGGTGTCCGTGGTCATCGCCTGCGCCGCGATCTCGACGGCCTTGTCGTGCAGCCCGTGCTCGACCACGAACCGCTCCGACACCACGACCGCCGCCGCCGACCCGTCGGAGGTGGGCGAGCACTGGAGCTTGGTCAGCGGCCGGTGGATGGTCTTGGCGGCGAGGATCTCGTCGACCGAGTACACGTCCTGGAACTGGGCGTTGGGGTTGTTCGCCGAGTGCTGGTGGTTCTTGGCACCGACGGCGGCGAGCTGCACCTCCGTCGTCCCGTACCGCTCCATGTGCTCACGGGCGGCGTTGCCGAAAATCTGCGCGGTAGGCGGCGACATCTCGAAGCCGTGCGCGGCGGCCATGATCCCGTAGTGCCGGGCGACGGGAGACGTCTTGAAGTCTCCGCCGTCCGATCCACCCCCCAGGGCCCCCCGCGCCATCTTCTCGAACCCGAGGGCGAGCACGCAGTCGCTGATCCCACCCTCCACGAACTGCCGGGCCATCATCAGCGCGGTCGACGCGGTCGCGCAGTTGTTGTTGACGTTGTAGACGGGCACGCCGGTCAGGCCGAGTTCGTACGCGGCGCGCTGCCCGGCCGTGGAGGCCTGGAAGCAGTAGCCGACGGGCACCTGCTCCACCTGCGTGTACGAGACCCCGGCGTCGGCGAGCGCCGCCGTCCCCGCTTCCTTCGCCATGTCCCAGTACTGCCAGTCGCGCGTCTCGGGCTTCTCGAACTTCGTCATCCCGACACCGACGATGTACGCCTTCCCCATCTCCGCTTCCCCCTCAGTCTCTCGGCAGGCCGAGCAGGCGCTCGGCGACGACATTGAGCTGGACCTGCGTGGTGCCGCCCGCGATGGTGAGGCAGCGGGACATCAGCAGCCCGTGGACCGCCCGCTCCCCGGCCCCTTCGCGCACGGCGCCCTCGGGGCCGAGCAGTTCGAGCGTGAGCTCGGCGAGTTTCTGCTGATGCACGGTCTGGACGAGCTTGCGTACGGAGGCACCGGCGCCCGGCTCCAGGCCGGAGACCTGGAGCATCGTGGTCCGCAGCCCGATGCAGGCGAGCGCGTGCGCCTCGGCGGCCAGGGCTCCGATCCGTACCCGTACGGAGCTGTCGGCGCCGGCCGCCCGCTCGATCAGCGCTTCGAGCCCGGAGTCGAAGGCGACCTGGTCGGCCATGTGGACGCGTTCGTTGCCGAGGGTGTTGCGGGCGACCCGCCAGCCGCCGTTCACCTCGCCGACGACGGCGTCGGCCGGCAGCAACACCCCGTCGAAGAACACCTCGTTGAAGAGCGACTCGCCGGTGATCTCCTTCAGCGGCCGGATGTCGATCCCCGGGCCCCCGTGAGTGTCGACAGCCTTCATGTCGACGAGGAAGTACGTGAGCCCCTTGTGCTTCGGAGCATCCGGATCCGTCCGGGCGAGCAGGATGCCGTGGTCGGCCCACTGGGCGGCGCTCGTCCACACCTTCTGCCCGGTGATCCGCCAGCCGCCGTCCTCCGTCCGTTCGGCCTTCGTACGCAGGGAGGCGAGGTCGGACCCGGCACCGGGCTCGGAAAAGAGCTGACACCACAACAGATCGCCACGCAGCGTGGGACCGAGATACCGCTCCTGCTGCTCCGCCGTCCCGTAGGCGAGAAGGGACGGAACGACCCAGGTGGCGATCCCGAGCCCGCTGAGCGTGACGTCCGCGGCTTCCAGCTCCCGCTGTACGGCCAGCTGCTGCAGCGGCCCGGCGCCGAGGCCGTACGGAGCGGGCAGGTGCGGGGCGGTGTAGCCGGTGGCGGCGAGGGTGCGGCGGGCGGCGCCCGGGTCGAGCCCGATGGCGGGCGCGATGGCCTCGCGCGCCTCGGCCCGGAACGCGTCGGCCTCCGGCGGCAGTTCGAGCCGCAGCTCGCGCCGGACACCGTCGGCGGCGAGCCGGACGGCCCGGTCCCGGTGGGTGTCGCCGGCGCCGAGGAGCTGGCGGGCGACGAGGGCGCGGCGCAGCGCGAGATGGGCGTCGTGCTCCCAGGTGAAGCCGATGCCGCCGAGGATCTGGATGCAGTCCTTGGCGCAGCCGTAGGCGGCGTCGAGGGCGGTGGCGGCGGCGAGGGCGGCAGTGAGAGGTCGGGCGGGTACCTCGGTGGACCGGGCGGCGTCCCAGGTGAGGGCGCGGGCCTGTTCGACCCGTACGAGCATGTCGGCGCAGAGGTGCTTGACCCCCTGGAACCGCCCGATGGGCCGCCCGAACTGCTCGCGCGTCTTCGCGTACTCGGCGGCCGTCTCCAGCGCCCGGGCGGCGGTCCCGCAGGCGTCGGCGGCGTACAGCACGGCGGCGAGATCCGTGACGAGGCCGGGTTCGAGGTCCAGCATCCGCCCGCCGGGCACATGGACGCGGTCGGCGGTGACCTCGGCGGTGGGCCGGGTCGGATCGGCGCTCTCGTGCGGGCGTACGGCGAGGGTGTCGGCGTCCACGGCGAGCCAGACGGTCCTGTGGAGGGCGCGGGCGGGAAGGATCAGCAGGTCCGCCTGCGCGGCGCCGAGCACGGGCGGGAGGGCGCCGTCGAGCACGACGCCGTCGACGGTGAGGGAAGGCTCGGCGGTCAAGCTGCCAGGCCCGAGGGCAACGGCCGCGATCCGGCCCCCGCCGGCGATCTCCGCGACGAGCGACTCGGCCCCGGCGCGACGCAACACCTCCCCGGCGAGCACGGAGGGCAGATACGGCCCCGGCAACAGCGCCCGCGCGGCCTCTTCGAGCACGACGGCCAGATCGACGAGGTCACCGCCCCCGTACTCCTCCCCCAGATGCACCCCGAGCAGCCCCTGCTCGGCAAGCCCGTCCCAGTACGCGGGCCGCCCCACCCCACTCCCGGCAGGCGCGTCGAGCAACTTCCGCACATCCTCGACCGGCACGACCCGCGCGAACCACCCCCGCGCGGCCCGGGCCAACTCCCGCTGCTCTTGCGTGATTCCGATGCCCATGGCGCGCAGACTAGAACACGTTCCATTCCGAAGGAAGGTCAGAAACCCGGCGGGTTCGTCCGGACGCGCACCCAGAGCGAGGGTGCTGTGCACCGAGGCCTCCGACACGCTCACCCCGTGGCTGGCGGCCTGGAAGGCGCTCGACGACAGGGCGGCCGAGCGGCGCGGCTTCGCGCCCTGGGTGTTCCCGAGGATCTGCTCCACCGGATACGGCTCATCGGCCTGACGGGTCCCGCCCGATGGGAGGACCCGTACTGGCCGAACCACCGCTACTGAGCGAGGAGGCGGCGGAGCCAGCGGGTGCGGGTGGCGCGGGCGTCCTTGCTGACGGCGGCGTGCGGGGCGATGCCGTCGAAGCCGTGGTACGCGCCGGGCCAGACATGGAGTTCGGCCCGGCCGCCGGCCCGCCAGATCGCCTGGGCGTACGCGACGTCCTCGTCCCGGAACATCTCGGCCGACCCGACCTCGATGAAGGCCGGCGGAAGTCCGGACAGATCGGTAGCGCGGGCGGGCGCCGCGTACGGCGGCAGTTCACTCGAACCGTAGAGATCACCCAGCAGCGCCTGCCAGACGGTCGTGTGCGAGGTGAGGTCCCAGAGACCGACGCCCGACATCTGGTGACTGGACAGGGTCTCCATCCGGTCATCGAGCATCGGACACAGCAGGAGTTGACCCAGCGCCGAGGGCCCACCCCGATCGCGGGCCAGCAGAGCGAGGGCCGCCGCGAGCCCTCCACCCGCGCTCTTCCCGCCGATGACGATCCGCCCCGGATCGACATCCAGCTCCGCCGCATGCTCGACCGCCCAGACGAGCCCGGCGTAACAGTCCTCCAGCGGCCCCGGATACCGCGTCTCCGGAGCGAGCCGGTACTCGACCGAGAGGACGGCCATCCCCAGCGGCTCGACCCATTCACGCAGGATGCGCGGCAGTACGGACCAGGCGTTGCCCATGATCATGGCTCCGCCGTGCATGTAGTAGAGCAGCGGCAGCGGACCGGCGACTCCAGCCGGCCGCGCACTCACGAGGACGACCTCGGGTCCACCCGGCGGCCCCGGCACCCGCACCTCGGTCACCTCGAACCGCCCGTCCGCCCGCAGCTCCTCCACCGTCGGCCGGGGCCGGGACGCAGCATCCCGCGCACGCCGGGCCGCGAGGTTCTCAGGGGTGATGGACGTCAGCGCACCCAACGTGTCCAGTACGACGGCCAGTTCGGGATCGAAAGGGGGCGGCGTCGGCGACTCCTCAGTACCCATACGCCGTAGCCAATCACACCCCCGGCCGGCACCCAGCGGCAAGACGGTGTGGTTCGAGTGCGACGCGTAGGGCACGATGGGCGCTCGCACCTGCCGTACCCGCCAGTAGGAGGACCCATGCCCGCCCCCGAGATCCGCGCCGCCTTCGAGGCCGCCAAGGGCTTCATGCCGCTCGACGAGGGGCTCGCGCTGCACGCCGCCGCCACGGAGGCCGGCAAGCTGGGGCTGCCGCTCCTGGAGGTCGGCACGTACTGCGGGCGCTCCACCATCCTGCTCGCGGACGCGGCCCGCGCGGCCGGGACGGTCGCGGTGACCGTCGACCACCACCGGGGCAGCGAGGAGCAACAGCCGGGGTGGGAGTACCACGACCCGACCGTCGTGGACCCCGAGGTCGGCCTCATGGACACCCTGCCCACCTTCCGCCGGACGCTGCGCACCGCGGGCCTGGAGGAGCACGTGATCGCCGTCGTCGGCCGCTCCCCGCAGGTCGCCAAGGTCTGGGCGGGCGAGCTCGGCCTCGTCTTCATCGACGGCGGTCACACCGACGAGCACGCCGGCAACGACTACGAGGGCTGGGCGCCCAAGGTCGCCGCCGGCGGCCTGCTCGTCATCCACGACGTCTTCCCGAACCCGGAGGACGGCGGCCAGGCCCCGTACCGCATCTACCTCCGGGCCCTGGAGTCGGACGACTTCGAGGAGGTCTCCGTCACGGACTCCCTCCGCGTCCTGCGCCGCCTCCCTCAGAGGCCGAAGCCGTAACCCCTCGTCACGTACAGACAGTTCGTGTACGAGTAGCCCGGCTCGATCTTCGCCGTGCTCGACTTGTCCGCCGCCGACAGCGAGCTCGTCGTCCCCGACCGCTTCTGGAGGAAGTGGTAGTCGCCGGCGGGCAGCTCCAGCGTCGCCTTCGGGTACTTCGACGACGGCCCGGAGCACACCTTGAGCTTCGGCGCGCCAAGCCGGAGGCTGGGCTGGTACGCCGTACAGCTCCCGCACGCCTTCAGCGTGACGCGGCCGGTCACCGGCCCGGTGTAGAGCAGCTCGACCTCACCGGGGCCGTCGTTCGACACGACCATCACCATCCGGGGGCCGCCGGGCGCGGTCGCGGACGGCAGCCGCTTGCCCGCGGCCGGCGTCTCGTCGGCTATCTCGGCGGCGATCGCGATGGACCTGGCGTGGCCGGCCTGCGGGCTGTCCGGGTGCTCCTTCGCGTACTCCGTCATCGTCTGGACGGCCTTGCTGTACTCCTTGTCCTGGTACTGCTCCACCCCGCAGGCGAAGTCGCCCTTCTGTATCTCCTTGTCGGCGTCGCGCGAGACGGCGGCGAAGGTGGCCTTCGGCAGCAGGTCGACGGTCGTCCGGAAGCGCTCCAGTTCGAGGGCGGCGGCGCAGGCGTCGGTGCTGCCGGCGGCTATCGCGGCGGACCTGGACCGCAGGCCCTCGCGGACCGTGGGCTCGACCTTCTTCGCGTACGAGGAGTCGGGGAACGTCGACAGCAGCGCGTTCAGGTGGTCACCTGCCGCCGCCTCGGTGCCCGCACCGGCCAGCGCGCCGACCCCGCACTCGTACCAGGAGTGGGCCAGCGGCTCGTCCGCCTTCCCCGTCAGCCCGTCGAGGAGGGCGCGGTCCACCGTCTCGGGCAGGGCACGCAGATGCTGGAGCCCCGGCACGGCCTCGCAGAACTTCTTCCCTGCGTACGGCGCGGACACCGACGCGTAGTAGTCCGTCAGCCGGTCGG
Organism: Streptomyces sp. P9(2023); assembly: GCF_032436795.1. Taxonomy (NCBI): domain Bacteria; kingdom Bacillati; phylum Actinomycetota; class Actinomycetes; order Kitasatosporales; family Streptomycetaceae; genus Streptomyces; species Streptomyces sp. P9(2023). Next base: position 25,675 of record NZ_JAUPWM010000046.1, on the reverse strand, counting down.
GGACGAGGCGTCCCGCGCGCGAGCCGGCGTGCTTCGTGCCGAGCTCCTGGTAGACGGCGAGCGCCTTACGGTACGAGGCCTCGGCCCCGGCGAAGCTCTGCCCCTCCACCGACGTCACCTGCTCGTCCGCCCCGGCGAGCCGCGCCAGCAGCGACTGCTCCATCGCCTCGTCCCGCGCCGCGCCGTAGGCGACCGAGCCGCCGACCGGCACCGCGAGCAGGACGAGCCCGAGAACCAGCGGCAGCGCGAGCCGCCGCGCGCCTGCCCCGGCCGAGGCGCCGCCCCCGCCACCCAGCGCGAGCGGGGCGCGCAGACCGCGCCGGGCGCCGTCGACCTCCGCGACCAGCAGGAACACCCCGTATCCGACCAGAACGCCGCTCGACACCCCGTCCACGTCGGCGGGCAGCGCGACGAGCAGCAGGACGGCCGTCGCGAGCCAGCAGACGGCGGCCAGGACCCACTGCTTGAGCAGGACGTAGCCCAGGCCCAGACAGGACAGGTTCAGTAACCCGGCGAGGACGGCCTGCGCCGGGTTCGAAGGTGGTGGCTCAGGCGTGGGCGTGGACATGACCGGCGGCTGCTCGGGCGGCGGCGGAATCCCCGGCCCCGGCCCCGGCCCATAAGGAGCCCCCGGTATCCCAGGCGCCCCCGGTGTCCCAGGCGCCCCATACGCCCACGGTGTCTCCGACACCCCTCGCGGGTCCGGCTCCCCCGCCTGACGTGCATCGTTCGGTTCTTCCTCCGCCACAGTTCCCCCCGTGGTCCGCGCGTGGTCCGTGCGTCTTCTCTGCATACCCCCACGCGCCCTTCACAGTCCCGCCGCGTCGGCCGAACACGCGCCGGAAGCTCCCACTAGAGTCGCAAGGTGCCGTACGACCACCGAAAGACCCGAGCCCTCGCCGGAGCCCTCACCGCCTGCGCCGCCCTCACCGCGCTCGCCGGCTGCGGCGGCGGCTCGCACGCCGCCGCCCCGAAGACCCCCGACGCCAAGGCGACGACCCGTGACCCGGACACGTCGACCGCCCTCCCGCTCGCCGTCCGCACCGTCGTCATCGACCCCGGCCACAACCCCGGCAACTTCCGTCACTCCCGGGACATCAACCAGAAGGTTGATATCGGCACAGCTCGCAAGGAATGCGACACAACCGGCACCTCCACCGACGCCGGCTACACCGAAGCCGCATTCACCCTCGATGTTTCACACCGCCTCCGCGATCTCCTCACGGCCCAGGGCGCGAAGGTCGTCCTCACCCATGACGCCGACCGCCCCTTCGGCCCCTGTATCGACGAGCGCGCCCGGACCGGCAACGCCGCCCGCGCCGACGCCGTCGTCTCCGTGCACGCCGACGGTTCCGCCACCGGCAACCGGGGATTCCACGTGATCGCGCCCGCACGGGTCAACTCCGGGGCCGCGGACACGGCGAAGATCGTCGCCCCTTCCCGTAGCCTCGGCGAGGCCATCGTCCGGCAGTTCGCCGGCGCGACCGGCACCGCGCCCGCCAACTACCTCGCCTCCGGCACCGGGTTGGACGTCCGCGACGATCTCGGGGGCCTCAATCTCTCGACCGTCCCCAAGGTCTTCGTCGAATGCGGCAATATGCGAGACCCGAAGGACGCCGCACTCCTCTCGAATGCGGCATGGCGCCAGAAAGCGGCGCGGGGAATCGCGGACGGCATCGGGACCTACCTCAAGGGGTAGTACCGGCGGGCGATAGATTCCCTCCGTACGATGGGGGCCGCCAAGGCCCCGCCCCCGTGCTTCGCGCCACCCCGACGAGACCACCCGACGAAGGACTCTTACGTGAATATCCGCTCCCTCACTCGAGGCGATGGCGTTCTGATCGGTGCAGCGGTGGTGCTGTTCATCGCTTCTTTCCTCGACATCGCCGGCTGTGACGCCAGCCCGGAGATCTGCAACCAGGTCCCCAGCACGAACTCCTGGGAGGCCTCGCCCCTCGGCTGGGGCGCCTTCTTCCTCGGCATCGCGGGCGCCGCGCTCGTCGTCTACTCGCGCACGCTTCCGCAGCCCCGCAAGGTCGTGGGCCTGGAGCTGGGTCAGATCGGCGTCGCGTTCACCGTGGCCTCGGCCTGGAACGTGCTGATGTGGATGTTCGAGTCGAACAACGCCGGTGCGGGCCTCATCCTCGGCCTGATCGCCTCCCTGGTCCTGGCCGGCGCCGCCGTCGCCGCCCCGCTGGTCCCCGCCCTCAAGGGCCCGCTCCTGAGCGCCCCGAAGCCGCAGGCCCCGCAGCCGTACGGCATGCAGCCGGGCCAGCCCGGCCAGCAGGGTGTCCCCGGTGGCTACGGCTACCCGGGCGCGCAGCAGCAGCCCTACGGCGCCCAGCCGCAGCCGTACGGCGGCCAGCCCGACCCGCAGGGCCAGGCCCAGCCCCAGGCGCAGACCGCGACCCCGCAGCAGACCCCGGCGCCCGTCCAGGGTCAGGGTCAGCCCGCCGGCGACTTCGCGCCGTTCTGGTTCGCGGTCCCGGTCGCCCGTCCGCTGTACGCGGAGGACGGCTCGCCCACCCCGATCGCCGAACTGGCCCCCGGCACCTGGTACCTGGCGGTCGAGCAGCGCGGCCAGAGCCTGATCGCCCAGACGCAGGACGGCCGCCGCGGCGTCCTCCAGGACACCACCGGCATCCAGCGCGGCTGATCCTCCGGCCCGATCGGCCCCTCGCCCGGAACCCCTTCCGGGCGAGGGGCCGTTGTCGTACAGTCGCAAGCATCAAATCTGACTGTTCGTCAGAAAGGTGCCGTGTCATGCGTCTCGGACTCGCCCTCGGCTACTGGGGACGCGGCCCCTCCCCCGCCCACCTGGACCTGGCCCGCGAGGCCGAGCGGCTCGGGTACGACTCGGTGTGGACGGCCGAGGCCTGGGGGTCGGACGCCTTCACGGCGCTGACCTGGATCGCCGCGCACACCTCCCGTATAGGCCTCGGCACCGCCGTCGCACAGATGGCCGCGCGGACGCCCACCGCCACCGCCATGCACGCACTCACCCTCGACCACCTGTCCGGCGGGCGGATGACGCTCGGCCTCGGCCTCTCCGGACCGCAGGTCGTGGAGGGCTGGTACGGCCGCCCCTTCCCCCGCTCCCCGCTGACCGCGACCCGCGAGTACGTGGACGTGATCCGGCAGGTCCTGCGGCGCGAGGCGCCCGTCCGGCTCGACGGACGGTTCCACTCCCACCCGTACGCGGGCGAGGACGGCACCGGGCTCGGCAAGGCGCTCAAGCCGATCACCCACCCCCTGCGGGCGGACCTGCCCGTACTGCTCGGGGCGGAGGGCCCCAAGAACATCGCGCAGACCCTGCGGATCGCCGACGGCTGGCTGCCGCTCTACTGGTCCCCCGCCCGGTACGCCGAGGTCTACGCCCTCCCGGACCGGCTGCCCGACGGCTTCCGCGTCGCGCCCATGGTCCGCGCGCAGCTCTGCGACGACATCGCCGAGGGGCTGCTGCCCGTCAAGGCGATGCTGGGCTTCTACATCGGGGGCATGGGACACGCGGCCCGCAACTTCCACGCCGACCTGATGGGGCGCATGGGGTACGAGTCCGAGGCCCGGCACATCCAGGAGCTGTTCGCGGCCGGCCGCCGCGAGGAGGCCGTGCTCGCCGTGCCCGACGCCTTCGCGGACGAGATTTCGCTCGTCGGGCCGCGCGAGCGGATCGCCGAACGGCTGGAGGAATGGCGCAAGGGCCCGGTCACCGACCTGCTGGTCACGGCACCGGACCCGGCCACGCTGAGGCTCCTCGCGGAGCTCAACACATAGGATCATCCGCCCAGTTGGGACGTGCTCGGCACCTTGTCGGTCACCACGGCGCCCGCGCTCGCGCCCGCGTCCTTCACGTTGGTGATGACGTCCTCGAAGGTGCCGACGTCCGCCTCGCTCGCCTCGCCCTTACGGAGCTTGGTGCCGAGGTCCTTGAGCTTGTCGATGCCCGCCGTGAGGGGCGCGACCGCCTTCGAGAGGTGCTCGTCGCCCTTGGCGTTGTTCACCGCCGCCTTGAGCCGGTTGTACGCGAACGCGCCGGCCAGACCCGCCTTGACCAGCGCGAACTTCTGCCCGTCCGCACCCTTCTTGAACTTGCCCGCACGGTACGGCTTGACGATCCACTGGTACGTGGCGCCGGCCGCCAGGCCCGCGTTGGCCACGAACCGGGTCTTGGCGAGCTTCTGCTGCTCGGCCGTGGTGCTCGCGGTGGGGCTGCCGCTCGCGCTCTGCTCGTCGTCACCGCCGCAGGCGGCCGTCGTCAGGAGCAGGCTGCAGGACAGGAAGAGCGAAACGACTCCGCGGCGTATCGGAACAGGACTGAGCACGGCTGGACCTCCCTGAGGGCTTTGGCCACAGCCTCGCCCGGCCCCCAGGGCTCCGCCACTCGGGCGACCCCAATCGAGGGGCTCGGGTCACAACCCGCAGGTCACGCCCCGCAGCAGTCCGGCTCAAGCCCCTTCGGCAGCCGCTCCCCGCCGAAGACCGCCACCGTCGCCTCGTCGCCGCCCAGCGCCGCCACGGCGAGCAGCAGCGAGCCGGCCGTCCAGCTGGTGAGCTCCTCGGGCCACACGGCAGCCTCGCCCTCGAAGACGTACCCGGTCCAGTACATGCCGCCCTCGGCGCGCAGGTGCTGGATGGACTGGAGGATCTCCAGGGCCCGGTCGGACTCCCCCATCACCCACAGGGCGAGGGCGAGTTCGCAGCTCTCGCCGCCGGTCACCCACGGGTTGGGCAGGACGCACCGTACGCCGAGCCCGGGCACGACGAAGTCGTCCCAGTGCGCGTCGATCCGGGCCGTGGCCGCCGGGCCCGTGACGGCGCCGCCGAGGACCGGGTAGTACCAGTCCATCGAGTAGCGGGACTTGTCGAGGAAGCGCTCGGGGTGGCTGCGGATCGCGTGGCCGAGCGCGCCGGCCGCCAGTTCCCAGTCGGGCTGCGGCTCTTCGCGCGCCTCGGCGATGGCGAGCGCGCAGCGCAGGGCCTGGTGGACGGAGGAACTGCCGGTGAGCAGCGCGTCGTCGACGGCCGTGCCGTCCGCCTCCCGCTTCCAGCCGATCTGCCCGCCGGGCCGCTGGAGGGCGAGGACGAACTCGACGGCGGCGTAGACGACCGGCCACATCCGGTCGAGGAAGGCGTCGTCGCCGGTCGCGAGGTAGTGGTGCCAGACGCCGACGGCGACGTACGCGACGAAGTTGGACTCGCGGCCCCGGTCGGTGACGTCGTCCGGGTCGCCGTCGCGGTAGGCCGCGTACCAGGAGCCGTCGGTGTTCTGGTGCCGGGCCAGCCACTCGTACGCCCGGGTGGCCGCCGCGTGCTCGCCGGCCGCGTCCAGGGCCATGGCGGCCTCGGTGTGGTCCCACGGGTCGAGGTGGTGGCCGCGGAACCACGGAATGGCCCCGTCCTCGCGCTGTACGGCGAGTATCCCGGCGACGGTCTCGGCGGCCTGCTCGGCGGTGAGGACCCCGGGCAGGAGCAGGTGCTCCGCGATCCGCTCGGGACTCGTCACGCGGAGGCCTTCGCCTTCGGCAGGTGGGGCTTGGTCGCGTACGCCACGAAGGACTTGCCGACGACCGGGTTGAGCAGCTGCTCGGCGACCCGGGTCAGGGCGGGCTTCTTCATGATGTCCCAGACCAGGAGCTTGTGGTACGCCCGCACCGGCAGCGCCTTGTCGTTGTCCACGCCGAACGCGCACTTCAGCCACCAGTACGGGGCGTGCAGCGCGTGCGCGTGGTGGGTGCCGTACGGCTTGAGACCCGCCTGGCGCATCTTGGCGAGCAGCTCGTCGGCCTTGTAGATACGGATGTGACCGCCCTCGACCTCGTGGTACGCGTCGGAGAGCGCCCAGCAGACCTTCTCGGGGCCGTAGCGCGGGACGGTGACGGCGATCCGGCCGCCGGGCTTGAGCACCCGGACCATCTCGGCGAGGACGCCCTTGTCGTCCGGGATGTGTTCCATGACCTCGGAGATGATCACGACGTCGAAGGACTCGTCGGGGAAGGGCAGGTTGAGCGCGTCGCCTTCCATCGCGGTGGCGGTGGCGCCGGCCGGGGCCTCGCCGGCCTCCTTCATCGCCGCGAACCACTTGGCGACCTCGCGGATCTCCTCGCCGTTCTGGTCGAGCGCCACGACCTGCGCACCGCGCCGGTAGCACTCGAAGGCGTGCCGCCCCGCCCCACAGCCCAGATCGAGCACGCGGTCGCCAGGGGCGAGCGGGAAACGGGTGAAGTCGACGGTCAGCACGGGGTCGTCCTGCTTTCGCGGTTGAGGGGCGGTTGTGGGCAGCTGTTCCGCAGGGCGATGGGGGTCCCCCCTGCTCGAGCGAAGCCGAGAGCTTGGGGGAGGGCGGGCGCAACCCCACCACCGGGCCGCACCCGGCGAACGAGGCGCGGTGTCACCGGCGGCCCCCGCGCACCCCAGCGTGGGCGATCGCCTCGCGGTACAGCTCGGCCGTGCCCTGCGCGGCGCGCGCCCAGGTGAAGTTGGCGAGAACCCGCGCCCGCCCCGCCGCCCCGAGACGCGCCCGCAAGGCAGAGTCGCCGAGCAGCCGACCCAGCGCCGCGGCGAGCGCTCCCGCGTCGCCGGGGGGCACGGCCAGACAGGTCTCACCATCCGCGCCCGTGACTTCCGGGATCGCCCCACCCGTCGTGGCGACGAGCGGCGTCCCGGTCGCCATCGCCTCCGCGGCCGGCAGCGAGAACCCCTCGTACAGCGACGGCACGCAGGAGACCTGCGCGGAGCGGACGAGGTCCACGAGCTCCGCGTCGGAGATCCCCTTCACGAACTCGACGGCGCCCTCAAGCCCGTACCGCTCGATCGCCTGCGCGACCGGCCCGTCCTCCGCCCGCCTGCCGACGACGACGAGGTGCGCGGCCGGGTTCTCGGTACGGAGCTTGGCGAGCGCCTCGACGAGGTGGACGAGGCCCTTGAGCGGGACGTCGGCGCTGGAGGTGGTGACGATCCGGCCGGGGACTTCGGCGACGGACGGGTCGGGCGACCAGAGGTCGGTGTCGGCGCCGATGTGGACGACCCGGACGCGGTCGTCCCGTACGCCGAGGTGGTCGACGATCTCCTGCCGGGAGGAGCCGGACACGGTCAGGACGGACGGCAGGCGGCGGGCGACCCGCTTCTGCATCCGGGTGAAGGCGTACCAGCGGCGGACCGAGGCGCGCCGCTTCCAGTCGGCGGCGGCGTCGAGCTCCAGCTGCCGGTCGACGGTGATGGGGTGGTGGATCGTGGTGACGAGCGGGGCGCCGATGACGCGGGGGCCGCCGAGGAGTCCGTAGCCGAGCGTCTGGTTGTCGTGAACGACGTCGAAGTCGCCGCGGCGGGCGGCGAGCATGCGCCGGGCCCGGAGGGAGAAGGTGAGGGGCTCGGGGAAGCCGCCGGTCCACATGGTGGCGACTTCGAGTGCGTCGATCCAGTCGCGGTACTCGTCGCGCTTCGGCGTACGGAACGGGTCCGGCGAGCGGTAGAGGTCGAGGCTGGCGATCTCGGTGAGCGGGACGCCCTCGTCGAGGGTGGGGTACGGCTGCGAGCCGACGACCTCGACGTGGTGGCCGAGCCGGGCGAGTTCACGGGAGAGGTGGCGGACATATACGCCCTGACCACCGCAGAAAGGGTTCCCCTTGTACGTGAGGAGAGCGATCCGCAACGGACCGTTACCGTCGTCCGCGACGCCCTGGCGGGGGCCTGCCTCTATGGCCTCAGCGGTCACTCGCTGCCCCCTTCGAGCTTGCGTTTCGCGGGAGCGTAACCGCTCGCGCTAATCTAGAACAAGTTTCAGACTTGATCGTTCTTGATCGTTCAAGGAGCACAGAATCTACCGGCAGGTAGCCCCGCCGTGAGAGCCGGATCAGGTGATTCGCGCCACGGCGGAAGCCCCGCCATACTCCGGCCGTAACCCCAGGCGTACCGCCGCTCACCCACCGCACGGAACGGGACTTCATGACCGCGGAAGACAGACCCGCATCGCCGCCCCTGACGGAGCGCCAGGAGGCGCGCCGCCGTCGCATCCTGCACGCCAGCGCGCAGCTCGCGGGGCGGGGCGGCTTCGACGCCGTACAGATGCGGGAGGTGGCCGAGGCCGCCGGGGTGGCCCTGGGCACGCTGTACCGCTACTTCCCGTCCAAGATCCATCTGCTGGTCGCGACGATGCAGGACCAGCTCCAGCACATGCACACCACCCTGCGGAAGCGGCCGCCCGCGGGCGAGACCTCGGCCGAGCGGGTCGCGGAGACGCTGATGCGGGCGTTCCGGGCGCTCCAGCGCGAGCCGCAGCTCGCCGACGCGATGGTGCGGGCGCTGACGTTCGCGGACCGGAGCGTGAGCCCGGAGGTGGACACCGTCTCGCGGCTGACGACGGCGATCATCCTGGACGCGATGGGGCTCGAACACCCCACGCCGCAGCAGCTGTCGGCGGTACGGGTGATCGAGCACACCTGGCACTCGGCGCTGATCACCTGGCTGTCGGGGCGGGCGTCGATCGCACAGGTGAAGATCGACATCGAGACGGTCTGCCGACTGATCGACCTGACGGCACCGGCCGCACCGGCCGGAGCGACTTCGACCGCACCGACCGCGCCGGCCGGAGCGACTTCGACCGCGCCGACCGCGCCCGCGGCCCCGAAGGGCCACGGGGCGGTCTGAGCGAGCCGTTACGACTTCTTGTTCTTCTCCAGGTCGGCCTTGAACAGCGCCTCGCACTGCGGGGTGTTGTCCGTGCCGAGGAACAGCACGACGGCGAACCCGGCGGCAGCGTGGTTGCTGGCCTTGAGCGACCAGGTGCCCTTGTTCAGCGTCTTCATCGTGGACCCGGTCTGCTCGGTCTTCTGGCCCTCGGTCCAGCCGCCCCCGGTCAGCGTCGCGACCGTGGCCTCGTAGGACTTCTTCGGGTCCGCCGCCTTCTGGGCGTCGGGGGTCCAGGACACCATGCAGCTCTTGAGCTCGGCCGGGACGTCCTCGCCCGAGGAGTCCCGGACGAAACCGGCCGCCGTGGCAGCAGCCTCGATCTCCTTCTCCACCGCGGCCGCGTCCGGGCTGTCGCCACCGCCACCGGCCTCCGCACCTCCGGTCGTGGAGCCCGAGGAGGAGGACGAGCCGCCGCCCTTGTTCTTGCCCGAGCCGCCCTCGCTGCCGCATCCCGCCACCAGCAGCACCACACCGACGGCCGCGGCCACCCACTCCAGCTTCGCCTTGCGCACAACTCTCCCAATCCTGGGCGCACGGAAGCCCGTTGCCCCCGTGGTCAAGGGAAGAGTTTTGCACGTGAGAACGGCTGAGCGAAGCGCGTCCGGCCCGGCGGTGGTCATCGGCGCGGCCTACTGGACCCCACCGTTCAGGATCAGGTCCCACTCCCGCTCGGTGAAACGATTCATGCACGCGTCCTCCGTCGCCTGGAAGGACACCATGTCCACCGACCCCAGGTCGTGGTGGCGGCCCATCAGCGACCAGCCGCTCTTCTTGAGCGTGATGCTGACCGTGCTGCCCTTGGCGTCGAGCTTGTCCGCGCGCCGGTCCGTCGTCACCCGCCAGCCGCGCTGCTCCAGTTCGGGGATCGTCGCGTCGAACTTCCCCCGGGGATCGCCGTTCTCGCGCAGATTGGTGTCGGCGCTCATCCAGTGCGCCGAACACTCCACGGCCCGGGCCTTGAGCCGGTCCCGCTCCGTGGCCGGGGCGGACGGCGTGGCGGACGGCGTCGGATCGGGCCGTCCGGACGCCGGCAGTCCGGCGGCGGCCGTTGCCGCGTCGATGTCCGCCTGCGCCGCGGTCCGCCCGAACGCCCCGTCCGGGGCCGCCGACGTGGCCGGCGCCGGCGATGTCGCCGACGTCACCGGACCCGAGTCGCAGCCGCTCACCAACGCGGCCAGTACCACCACCGGAAACACCACCACCGGAAACACCCCCGGAGCCGCCCCACGGGACGCCGCTCACCCGGTCATTCGCATCTGTCCCACCCCTGTCGATCGCGTTCCGCAGGAGTGTCACACAGCAGTCGACGACGGCGGACATCACTCCTCGGGCGGGAAGACCGGCTCCCCACCGTCGAGCAGCGTGATGAGGATGGCCTCCACCGGACAGCCCTCGGCCGCAGCGAGCACCCGCTCGTTCGCGTCGGACTCCGGTGCGCGCGGGTGGGACTGGCGGGCCGAGTCGAGCCGGAAGCCGTCCGGGGCGTGGTTGATGCACATACCGGAGCCGATGCAGACTCCCCGGTCGACCTCCACGTGCCAGCGGTCGCCCATCACGCACCACCCGGCCCCTCGTACCCGGCGGGCAGGTGGACCATCTTGTGCTCCAGGTACTCGCCGAAGCCCTCGGGGCCGAACTCCCGCCCCAGGCCGGAGTTCTTGTAGCCGCCGAACGGACCGAGCATGTCGAGGCTGAAGGTGTTGATGTTGAAGGTGCCCGTGCGGACCTGCCGGGCGAAGTCGATGCCGTGCTCCACGTCCCCGGTCCAGACGCTGCCGCTGAGCCCGAAGTCGGAGTCGTTGGCGATCCGGAGCGCCTCGGCCTCGTCCCCGTACGGGAGAAGGCAGATGACGGGCCCGAAAATCTCCTCGCGGGCGATCCGCATGGAGTTGTCGACGGCCCCGAAGAGGGTCGGCTCGACGTACCAGCCGCGGTCGAGGCCCGCCGGGCGGCCGCCGCCGGTCAGCACCTTGGCGCCCTCGTCCTGGCCCAGCTTGATGTAGTCGAGCGAGCGCTGCCGCTGCCGCTGGGCGACCAGCGGGCCGACCTGGGTGGCCGGGTCGAGCGGGTCGCCGACCACCAGCGCGCCCGCGGCGGCGGCGAATGCCTCGGCGATCTCGTCGTACCGGCTGCGCGGGGCGAGGATGCGGGTCTGGGCGACGCACGCCTGCCCGTTGTTCATCCAGGCGGCCGGGACGATCCCGGCGACGGCGGTGGCCAGGTCGGCGTCGGGCAGGATGACGGCGGCGGACTTGCCGCCCAGTTCGAGGGTGACGCGGGTGAGGTTGCGGGAGGCGACCTCCATCACGCGCTTGCCGGCCGCGACCGATCCGGTGAAGGAGACCTTGTCGACGCCCGGGTGGCCGACCAGGTACTCGCTGACCTCGCGGTCGGCGGGGAGGATCGAGAGCACCCCCTCGGGCAGCCCGGCCTCGGTCGCGATGTCGGCGAGGATGTACGAGTCGAGGGGCGACTCGGGCGAGGGCTTGAGGACCACCGTGCAGCCCGCGAGCAGCGCGGGCCCGAGCTTGGCGGCGGCGGTGAACTGCGGGACGTTCCACGGCACCACCGCCGCGACGACCCCGACCGGCTCGCGCCGTACGAGGATCTGCCCGAGGGCCCCGGTGCGCCGCTCCTCGTACGGGAAGGCCCGGGCGATGTTGATCGCCGAGTCCCAGACCATCATGGCGCCGAGGGCCTGGGCGAGGATGCTCCAGGAGTACGGGGAGCCGTTCTGGGAGCTGATCGAGCGGGCGATCTCCTCGTGCCGTACGGCGATGGCGTCCTTGATCCGGCCGACGACCTCGATCCGCTCCTCAAGGGTCATCCGCGGCCAGGGCCCCCGGTCGAAGGCCTCGCGGGCGGCGGCGACGGCCCGGTCGACGTCGGCCCGGGAGGCGTGCGGCACCCGGCCGATGACCTCCTCGGTGTGCGGCGAGATCACCTCGATGACGTCACCGCCCGCCGGGTCGGTCAACTCCCCGCCGATGTACAGCTTTCCGTGCTCCACAAGCTCGGTCATGACCGACTGCCTCCCGGAACCCGCAATGTTTCTGACTAGGTATCAGACTGTGTACCAGAACTGATACCAGTTCTAGTTATAGTTGGGAATGGTCGAGCAAGCGCCGTGCTGTCGCGCAGAGATGAGGGCCCATGAGCCAGGTGACCGAGCACGGCGGAGGCGTCTGGTCGATCCGGGTCCCCATCCCGGACAACCCGCTCGGCCACACCCTGGTCCATGTCGTCGACACCGACCGGGGGCCCGTACTGATCGACACCGGCTGGGACGATCCGGCGTCCTGGACGGAACTTTCGGACGGGCTCGACGCGTTGGGTACTTCCGTACGGGAAGTGCACGGGGTCGTCATCACCCACCACCACCCCGACCACCACGGCCTCTCGGGGCAGGTCCGTGAGGCGTCCGGGGCGTGGATCGCGATGCACGCCGCCGACACCGCCGTCGTCCGCCGCACCCGCGAGTCCGAGCCCGGTACCTGGCTGGACTACCTCGCCCGCAAGCTGGCCGCCGTCGGCGCGCCCGAGGAGCACACCGCGCCGCTCCTCGCCACCCGGGCCTCCGGCCGCCGCGCGAGCACCCTGCCCGGGCTGCGCTCCGCCCTCCCCGACCGCGAGATCGTCCCCGGCGAACTCCTCGACCTCGCGGGCCGCCGGCTGCGCGCGATCTGGACGCCCGGCCACACCCCGGGCCACGTCTGCCTGCACCTGGAGGAGGAGCACCCGGCCCAACTGCCCGGGCACGGCCGGCTCTTCTCCGGTGACCATCTGCTGCCCGGGATCTCCCCGCACATCGGCCTCTACGAGGACCCCGACGATGCCACCGCGACGGACCCGCTCGGCGACTACCTGGACTCGCTGGAGCGGATCGGGCGGCTCGGCGTGGCCGAGGTGCTCCCCGCCCACCAGTACGCCTTCGCCGACGCGGCCGGGCGGGTACGGGAACTGCTCGACCACCACGAGGAGCGGCTGACCGGACTCCTGGACCTCCTCGCGACCCCGCTCACCCCCTGGCAGCTCGCCGAGCGGATGGAGTGGAACCGCCCGTGGGAGCAGATTCCGTACGGCTCCCGGACCATCGCCGTCAGCGAGGCCGAGGCGCATCTGCGCCGGCTGGTGAAGCTGGGCCGCGCGGAGGCGATGGCGGGCACGGACCCGGTGACGTACGTGGCGGTGTGAGGGCGCGCGGGCGTGGCGGTGTGAGGGCGCGCGGGCCGAGGGCCGGCGCAGGCCCTGCGGCCCCCGCGCGCGCCGGCTCAGGCCCTGACGATCCGGAGCAGCGACGCGCTCAGGACGACCGGGGAGGCCAAGGCTCCGAGGATTCCGGTCGGCAGGGCCACCGGTGCACCAGGCCCGCCCGGTGCCCCCCGTCGAGCGCGTGGGCGAGCCCGGAGAGAAGCCGCCACAGGGCGTCCCCCGGCAGCGGCCCGTACGCGATCACGTCCTCCGAGAACGCGGGCCCGGGAACGTACGCCGTGGCCAGCCAGGGCACCGCCGCCTCCGGGTCGGCATCCAGGACGGGTACGGTCCCGGCCCCCGCAACGACTGGGCGGCCCTGACCTCGCGGGCGAACCGCTTGCGGAAACCGGGGTCGGAGGCCAGCGCGCCGTGCACCGCCTTGAGCGCGACCGTCCGCCCGCCCGGCGAACGGCCGAGGTAGACGCAGCCCATGCCGCCCTCCCCCAGGCGGTAGAGCAACCGGTACGCGCCCACCCGACGCGGATCGGTCTCCGTCAACGGCCGCATTCCGCACCCCCGTGAGACGCCGTCCTCCCGAACCGCGGTCAGCGTGGCACAGCGGGCACGGGCCCCGGCAGCCTGCGTGTGAGGCGCCTCGCACCCGGTCGGTACCCACCGGCCGGGCCGTGTACGGGCCGGTAGAGTGGGCGCGTCGTCCTCACACCCGTACGGGGGGAAGCCGGTGCGAATCCGGCGCTGACCCGCAACCGTGACCGTCCTTCGAGCTTCGAGTCCTGGAGCTTCGAGCCTTCGAGCTTTCGAGGACGGAAGTCGGATTGCCCCGCCCGGGACGTGACCGCCGGCACCGTCGAGGAATACGGAGCCGAGCCTGGTGCCTCAAGCGTGCCGGTGCCCGGCCGCAGGAGAGGCCACAGCTCGCATGACCACCGTCCGCCGCGGCGCCGCCGCGTTCGCAGCCGCAGCGGTGCTCTGCACCGGCTTCGCCCCCGTCGCGTCCGCCGCGCCGTCCCCCTCCACCTCCACGACCCCGGCGCCACCGGCGGTCCCCGCCGGTCTTTACGGCACGAAGGACCCGACGTACGACGGTGTGTGGCGCCAGTCGCTCGCCTTCATCGCCCAGACGACCAGCAACATGCAGCCGGCCGACGAGGCCGTGGCCTGGCTGACGAAGCAGCAGTGCGCCACCGGCGCCTTCGCCTCCTTCCGTCCGGACCCGGCAAAGGCCTGTGACCAGGCGACCATGCTGGACACCAACGCCACCGCCGTCGCCGTCCAGGCCCTCACCGGCGTCAAGCGCGCGAGCACCGACCCGGAGCCGCTCGCCAAGGCCGCCGAGGCCGGTGCGAGCTGGCTGAAGAGCGTGCAGAACAAGGACGGCGGCTGGGGCTACAACCCCGGCAGCCCCAGCGACGCCAACTCCACCTCGATCGTCCTCAGCGCGCTCACCGCGCTCGGCCAGAAGCCCGGCGAGGTCAGGTCGGCCGAGGGGAAGACCCCGTACGACGCCCTGCTCGGCCTGGCCGTGCCCTGCTCCGCCGAGGACGGCCCGGGCGCCTTCGCGTACCAGCCCGACAAGGACGGCAAGCTGCTCGCGAACGCCGACGCGACGGCCGCCGCCACCCTCGCCGGGCTCGGCAAGGGCATCACCGCGCGTGGCGTGAACCCCCAGCAGACCCCGACCTGCACGGACTCGGCGAAGCGCACGATGGACCGGGCCGCGCTCAACGGCGCCTCCTACCTGGCCACGGCGCTCGCGAAGACCGGCCACCTGAACACCCCGCCGATGCCCGGCGCCACCGACCCGACCGAGCTCCCGGACCACGGCAACACCGCCGACGCCGTCGTCGCGCTCGCCGCGGCCGGTGCCACGCAGGAGGCGGCCGGCGCGCTGAGGTGGCTCCAGCAGAACTCCGTCGCCTGGGCGAAGGAGAGCGGCCCGGCCGCGTACGCGCAGCTGATCCTGGCCGCGAAGGCGATGCACGTCGACCCGCGCGCCTTCGGCTCGACCGACCTCCTCCAGGAGCTGGCTGCCACCGGCCCCGCGCCGAAGGCCGTGCCGTCCGCGGCGCCGCAGGCGAGCGACGACGACTCCGGCTCCTTCGACCTGTGGTGGATCATCGGCATCGGCATGGTCGTCGGCGTCGGGATCGGCTTCCTGCTGAGCGGGCGCAGGAAGTGAGGGCGCCCCGGCTGCTCGGATCGGCGGCCGGAGTCGTCGGCGGTGTGGTCCTCACGCTGGCCGTCGCCGCTCCCGCGCAGGCCGCCGGCTACCGGTACTGGTCGTACTGGGAGAACGACGGCGGCGGGACGACCTGGTCGTACGCGACGCAGGGCCCGGCGATCGCCCGGCCCTCCGACGGGGACGCGGTCGGCTTCCGCTTCGCGGTCAGCGAGGACACGAGCGACGCCTCCCGGCCCTCCGCGGCCCCCGACTTCTCGGCGATCTGCGGCGGTACGGAGGCGAAGGCCAGCACCAAGCGGGTCGCGGTCGTCGTGGACTTCGGCACCCCGCAGGACGCCCCGGAGGGGGAGACTCCGCCCACGCCGGCGATCAGGACGGGCTGCGCGCAGGTCCGTACGGACGCGACGGGCGCGGAGGCGCTGGCCGCGGTGGCGAAGCCGCTGCGGTACGACAGCGCGGCGCTGCTGTGCGGGATCGCCGGATACCCGGCGAAGGGGTGCGGGGAGCAGGTGGCGGCGACGGAGCCGAACCCACTCTCCACGGAACACCTGCCCACCGGGGATCCCAACATGACGGCCTCCAAGACCGTGGACGGTGACGGTGACGGCGGGCCGTCCGTCGGGATCGTCGTGGGCGGCGCCGCCGTGCTCGTCCTCGGTGGCGCCGCGCTCTGGAAGGCCCGCCGCCGCGCATGATCCGTGCCCCCGAGGCGAGCCGTTCCAACGCGCTGCACGCGGGCGCCTGGTGGCTCTGGGCGCTCGGCCTGGCCGTCGCCGCCTCCCGTACCACCAACCCGCTGCTCCTCGCCGAGGTCGTCGCCGTCGCGGGCTATGTCGTCGCGGCCCGGCGCACGGACGCGCCCTGGGCGCGCTCGTACGGGGCGTTCGTGAAGCTGGGCCTCTTCGTGGTGGCCCTGCGGGTGGTGTTCTCGGTGGTGCTCGGCTCGGCGATCCCGGGGAGCGTCGAGCTGTTCACGCTGCCCGAGGTGCCGATGCCGGAGTGGGCGCAGGGCGTGCGGATCGGCGGCCGGGTGACGGCGGAGCAGGTCGTCTTCGCGGTGTACGACGGCGCGAAGCTGGCGGCCCTGCTGATCTGTGTGGGCGCGGCGAACGCGCTCGCGAACCCGGCGCGGCTGCTCAAGTCGCTGCCGGGCGCGCTGTACGAGGCGGGGGTCGCCGTCGTCGTGGCGATGACCTTCGCGCCGAACATGGTGGCCGACGTGGTCCGGCTGCGGACCGCGCGACGGCTGCGGGGGCGGCCGACGGGCGGGGTGCGGGCGGTGCTCCAGATCGGGCTGCCGGTCCTGGAGGGCGCGTTGGAGCGCTCGATCGCGGTGGCGGCGTCGATGGACGCGCGGGGGTACGGCCGTACGGCGCAGGTGCCGCGGGCGGTCCGCCGGACGACGAACGTGCTGACGCTGGGCGGGTTGCTCGGGGTGTGCGCGGGCTCGTACGGGCTGCTGGCGGCGGAGGGTGCGGGGTACGGGCTTCCGCTGGTCGTCGCCGGTCTTGTCGCGGCCATGGCCGGGCTCCGCCTCGGCGGTCGGCGGGCGGTACGGACCCGGTACCGGCCGGACCGGTGGGGCGTACGGGCCTGGCTCGTCGCCGGGTCGGGGGTGGCTGTGGCGGCGCTGATGATCTGGGCGAACGGGTACGCGTACGAGGCGCTGCACCCGGGTGTCGTACCGCTCGTGGCGCCGGAGCTTCCGCTGTGGCCGGCCGTGTCGTTGCTGGTGGGCCTGGTGCCCGCGTTCGTGGCGCCTGTGCCCGTATCCGCATCCGTATCCGCATCCGTATCGAAGGAGTCGTCGTGATCCGGTTCGAGAACGTCTCGGTGCGGTACGGGGACGGCGCGGCGCCCACGCTTCAGGGCATCGACCTGACGATCCCCGAGGGCGAACTGGTCCTGCTGGTCGGGCCGTCGGGCGTCGGCAAGTCGACGCTCCTCGGCGCGGTGTCGGGCCTGGTCCCGCACTTCACGGGCGGCACGCTGACCGGGCGGGTCACGGTCGCGGGCCGGGACACCCGGACGCACAAGCCGCGGGAGCTGGCGGACGTGGTCGGCACGGTCGGCCAGGACCCGCTGGCGCACTTCGTGACGGACACGGTCGAGGACGAGCTGGCGTACGGGATGGAGTCCCTGGGGCTCGCGCCGGCGGTGATGCGGCGGCGGGTGGAGGAGACGCTGGACCTGCTGGGGCTTGCCGAGCTGCGCGACCGGCCGATCGCCACGCTCTCGGGCGGGCAGCAGCAGCGGGTGGCGATCGGCTCGGTGCTGACTCCGCACCCGGAGGTGCTGGTCCTGGACGAGCCGACGTCCGCCTTGGACCCGGCGGCGGCGGAGGACGTCCTCGCGGTGTTGCAGCGGCTGGTCCACGACCTGGGCACGACGGTCCTGATGGCGGAGCACCGGCTGGAGCGGGTGGTGCAGTACGCGGACCAGGTGCTACTGCTGCCGGACGGGGTCATGGGCCCGCCGGCGGAGATCATGACGGTCTCGCCGGTCCACCCGCCGGTGGTGGCGCTGGGGCGGCTGGCGGGCTGGAGCCCGCTGCCGCTCACTGTCCGGGACGCGCGCCGGCGGTCCGCCGACCTGCGCGCCCGGTTGGCGGGGCGGGCGCCGGGGGCGGGTGCGCCGGTGGGGGGCCCTGCGGGGCTTCTCCCCCACCCCGCCCCTTCCCGTAACTGGGGGCTCCGCCCCCAGACCCCCGGTCCTCAAACTCCCCCTACGCCCAGGGGCGTGGGGGGACCCCCGGACGGGCTGAAAAGCCGGCCCTCTCCCCGAACGGCCGACCCCGCCGACACGGGCTCAGCCACCCCCGGGCGCGAAGCTGCCGCACAGTCGGGGCCGGGGGCGGTAGCCCCCGGGGATCAGCCCTCCACCAGCCCCCGGCGGGGTTTCGGGAAGGGGTGGGGTGGGGGAATCGGCCTGTTCCGGCGGCGCACGCGCCCCCGCGCGACCGCCCCCGCCCCCACCACCCCCCTCGTCGACGTCCGCGCCCTCGGTGTCCGCCGCGACCGCGTCGAGGCGCTCCGCCGCGTGGACCTCCAGGTCGAGGCGGGCGAGACCGTCGCGCTCATGGGGCGTAACGGGGCCGGGAAGTCCACGCTGCTCAGCGCCCTCGTCGGCATCGTCGCGCCCACCTCCGGCGCCGCCCTCGTCGCCGGCCGCACCCCCCACCGCACCGACCCCCGCGAGCTGATCCGCCACGTCGGGCTCGTACCGCAGGAACCCCGCGACCTGCTGTACGCCGACACGGTCGCCGCCGAGTGCTCCGCCGCCGACACCGACGCCGGCGCCACCCCCGGCGCCTGCCGGGCCCTCGTGTCCGAGCTGCTGCCCGGCGTGGCGGACGACACCCACCCCCGCGACCTCTCCGAAGGCCAGCGGCTTGCCCTCGCGCTCGCGGTCGTCCTCACCGGCCGCCCCCCGCTCCTCCTCCTCGACGAGCCGACCCGCGGCCTCGATTACGCGGCCAAGGCCCGCCTCGTCGCCCACCTGCGCGAACTCGCTACCGCCGGTCACGCCATCGTGCTGGCCACGCACGACGTCGAGCTGGCCGCCGAGCTGGCGCACCGGGTGGTGATCCTGGCCGGCGGCGAGGTCGTCGCGGACGGCCCGACCGCCGAGGTCGTCGTCTCCTCCCCCGCCTTCTCCCCGCAGGTCGCCAAGATCCTCGCCCCGCAGCCCTGGCTCACCGTCGAGCAGGTCAGGGAGGCCCTGTGAGCACCACGACGCGGACCACCCGGCCCATCCGCCTCGGCCCCCGCTCCATCGCCGCCCTCTCCCTCGTCTCCCTCGTCGGACTCGCCGCCGTCGCCTGGCCCCTCTTCGCCGACGGCTCCTCCGCCGTCACCACCCACGCCGCCGACGCCCCCTGGTTCTTCGCCGCCCTGCTCCCCCTCCTCATCGCCGTCGTCGTCGCGACGATCGCCGACTGCGGGATGGACGCGAAGGCCGTCGCGATGCTCGGCGTGCTCGCCGCCGTGGGGGCGGCGCTACGGCCGCTCGGGGCCGGTACGGCCGGTCTGGAGCCGATGTTCTTCCTCATGGTGCTCAGCGGGCGCGTCCTCGGACCGGGCTTCGGCTTCGTCCTCGGCGCGGTGACGATGTTCGCGTCCGCCCTGCTCACAGGCGGTGTGGGCCCCTGGATGCCGGTCCAGATGCTCGCCATGGGCTGGTTCACCATGGGCGCCGGCCTGCTCCCCGGCCCCGACACGCTCCGGGGCCGGGGCGAGCTGCTGATGCTGTCCGCGTACGGGTTCGTGGCGGCGTTCGCGTACGGCACCGTCACCAATCTGTACGGCTGGGTCACCGTCGGCGGCCTCGGTACCGGGGTCTCGTTCCAGCCCGGGGACCCGGTGCACGAGAACCTGGTGCGTTTCCTCGCGTACGTCCTCGCCACCTCCCTCGGCTGGGACCTCGGCCGGGCCACCCTCACCGTCGTCCTCACCCTCACCGTCGGCGCCACGCTCCTGAAGGCGCTCCGGCGCGCCACGCGACGCGCGAACTTCGAGGCCCAGGTCACATTCGAGGGCCCGGAAATGCCGCTCCGGGGTGAGGCGCCCCACAGGACCCAGGTCACGTACGACGTGGAATAGGAGAGCTCTCATACCCTCCTAAATCCTCCCAAAGACCCACCTGACCTGCGGAAAAGCGCCACGTCCCCACCCCGTGCCCTTCGGCGCAGGTCCGACTCCGCTTCGTACCGGGGGTCGTTGCGTCGCCCGTTCAGCCCTGCTTCTCTGGTGGACGTCGCCAGGCAGCAGCGCTCAGCGCAGCGCCTCGGACAGGCCGATTCCCCACCGGTCCCGGATACCCCGGGCTCTGGTTCCGGCTTGCCTGAATCGCCCGGCGCGCCCCATGTCCCCGACGTTAGGTCGCTACGTGTTCCGCTCGCTCTCCACTCGTGTCCAGTCCCGCAAGAAGACCTTCGCCGTCTCGGCAGCCGTGCTGCTGGGCGCCTCGGGTGCGGTGCTCGGCACGACGTCCACGGCTTCCGCCGCGACGCCGCAGGAGCTTGCCAAGAAGATCGTCCCGGCTTCCCAGTACGCGTCGTTCAGCAAGATCGTCGAGCGCGAGTCCGGCTGGAACCCCGCCGCCACCAACTCGTCCAGCGGTGCCTACGGCCTGGTCCAGGCCCTCCCGGCCTCGAAGATGTCTTCGGCCGGCTCCGACTGGAAGACGAACCCGGCCACCCAGATCAAGTGGGGCCTCAACTACATGAACGAGCGCTACGGCAGCCCGAACGGCGCCTGGAACTTCTGGCAGGCCAACGGCTGGTACTAAGAGTCACCAGCTCGCACAGCCGCAGGATCACCCGCAAGGCCCCGCCCCTCCTTCCTGGAGCGGCGGGGCCTTGCGGCGTACCCCGTGGCCCTGCGGGGTACCCGGTGGGCGTCCGCCCGCGGCCGCCTACAGCCGCCTACAGCCGCCTACAGCCGCTGGATGATCGTCCCGGTCGCCAGCGCCCCGCCCGCACACATCGTGACCAGCGCGAACTCCTTGTCCGTACGTTCCAGCTCGTGCAGCGCCGTCGTGATCAGCCGCGCGCCCGTCGCCCCGACCGGGTGCCCGAGCGCGATCGCGCCGCCGTTGACGTTGACCTTCACAAGCCCGTCCAGGTCGCCCTCGAACTCCTGCGCCCAGCTCAGCACCACCGACGCGAACGCCTCGTTGATCTCGACCAGGTCGATGTCCTTGAGCGACATCCCGGCCTTCCCGAGCACCGCGCGTGTGGCGTCGATCGGCCCGTCGAGGTGGAAGTGCGGGTCCGAGCCGACCAGGGCCTGGGCGACGATCCGGGCCCGCGGCTTGAGGCCGAGCGCGCGGGCCATCCGCTTGGACGCCCACATCAGCGCGCACGCGCCGTCCGAAATCTGCGAGGAGTTCCCGGCCGTGTGCACGGCCGTCGGCATGACCGGCTTCAGCCGGGCCAGCGCCTCCATGCTGGTGTCGCGCAGCCCCTCGTCATGGTCGACGAGCCGCCACATGCCCTGCCCGGCGGCCTGCTCCTCCTCGGTCGTCGGGACCTGGACGGCGAAGGTCTCGCGCTTGAAGCGCTCCTCGGACCAGGCGATGGCGGCCCGTTCCTGGGAGAGCAGACCGAGGGAGTCGACGCGTTCGCGGCTCAGGCCGCGGCGCCGGGCGATGCGCTCGGCGGCCTCGAACTGGTTGGGCAGGTCGACGTTCCACTCGTCCGGCCACGGCTTGCCGGGCCCGTGCTTGGAGCCGGAGCCCAGCGGGACGCGCGACATGGCCTCCACCCCGCAACTGATGCCGATGTCGATGACCCCCGAGGAGATCATGTTGGCCACCATGTGGCTGGCCTGCTGCGAGGAGCCGCACTGGCAGTCGACGGTGGTGGCGGCGGTCTCGTACGGAAGCCCCATGGTGAGCCAGGCGTTGCGGGCGGGGTTCATGGACTGCTCGCCGGCGTGGGTGACGGTGCCGCCCACGATCTGCTCGACGCAGTCGGCCTTGATGCCGGTGCGGCCGAGGAGTTCACGGTAGGTCTCGCCCAGGAGGTAGGCGGGATGGAGGTTGGCGAGCGCGCCTCCGCGCTTGCCGATGGGGGTGCGTACTGCTTCGACGATGACGGGTTCCGCGGCCATGAGCTCGTCCTCTCCTCGCCTGTGCGGGGTGTCCCGGCACTCCGCGACGGGCGGTACGGGGGCGGTACAGGGAACTAGTACGCGTTCTAGTTCTGAGTGAAGTCTTATGACTGCTACCGCCGGTACGCAAGGGTTGTGCACGCACCCGCGCGCGCCCCGATCACGCGCAACGGCTTCCGGCAACAGTTCCGGCCGCATCCCTTGCCACTTGTAGAACCCGTTACTACCTTGCGGTCACCTTCTGATGGACCGTCAGAGAAACCGGAGTGTGTTGCCGATGCCCTGCCCTCACCTCCCCGAAGGGTTCGACGCCACCGACCCCGACCTGCTCCAGAGCCGCATACCCTTCCCGGAGTTCGCCCAACTGCGGCAGACCGCACCGGTCTGGTGGTGCCCCCAGCCGCGCGGCGTCACGGGATTCGACGACGAGGGCTACTGGGCCGTCACCCGCCACGCGGACGTCAAGTACGTCTCGACGCACCCCGAGTTGTTCTCGTCCACCGAGAACACGGCCGTCATCCGGTTCAACGAGCACATCACCAGGGACCAGATCGAGGTCCAGAAGCTGATCATGCTCAACATGGACCCGCCCGAACACACCCGGGTCCGCCAGATCGTCCAGCGCGGCTTCACGCCCCGGGCGATCCGGACCCTGGAGACGGCGCTGCGCGAACGCGCCCGGGCGATCGTCGAGGAGGCGAAGCGGAACGCCGCCGCCGACGGTACCTTCGACTTCGTCACCCAGGTCGCCGTCGAACTGCCGCTCCAGGCGATCGCCGAACTCATCGGCGTACCGCAGGATGACCGCTCCCGGATCTTCGAGTGGTCCAACAAGATGGTCGCGTACGACGATCCCGAGTACGCCATCACCGAGGAGATCGGCGCCGAGGCCGCCATGGAGCTCATCGGCTACTCGATGAACCTGGCCGCCGCGCGCAAGGAGTGCCCGGCCAAGGACATCGTGACCCAGCTGGTCGCCGCCGAGGACCAGGGCAATCTCTCCTCCGACGAGTTCGGCTTCTTCGTGCTGCTGCTCGCCGTGGCCGGCAACGAGACCACCCGTAACGCCATCAGCCACGGCATGCACGCCTTCCTCACCCACCCCGACGAGTGGGAGCTCTACAAGCGGGAGCGGCCGGCGACCACCGCCGAGGAGATCGTGCGCTGGGCGACCCCGGTGGTCTCCTTCCAGCGGACCGCCACCCAGGACACCGAGATCGGCGGCCAGAAGATCCGCCGGGGCGACCGGGTCGGGCTCTTCTACTCCTCCGCCAACTACGACCCCGAGGTCTTCGAGAGCCCGGAGAAGTTCGACATCACCCGCGACCCGAACCCGCACCTCGGATTCGGCGGCGGGGGCCCGCACTTCTGCCTCGGCAAATCGCTCGCCGTCAACGAGATCGACCTGATCTTCAACGCGCTGGCGGACGTACTGCCCGATCTGACCCTGGTGGACGAACCGCGGCGGCTGCGCGCGGCCTGGCTGAACGGGATCAAGGAGTTGCGGGTACGGGCAGGCTCCTGACGGACCGGAAGGCGGGGGAACCCTCCCCCTCACGCCCGGGACCCCCGCCTCCCGCCTCCCACCTCGCTGGTCTTCGTCATGTTCTCGGAACCGGTTGTTCCCCTCCCACGACCGAGTCGGCATGCGGGGACACACAGAATTCTGGCCGTGATCGTCGCGCTGCTCGCGCTCCAGCCCGGCTCGCTGATCGCACCGGCGTACGCGTGCGGCTGCGGCTGCGGCTGCGGCTGCGGCTGCGGCTGCGGCTGCGGCTGCGGCTGCGGCTGCGGGGCGATGGTGCCGGACCGGAACCACCGGATCGGCGTCGACCGGGAGACCTCGGCCGTGCGCTGGGACGGCCGTACGGAGCAGATCGTCATGCGCTTCACCGTGCGCGGCGACGCCGAGCGGGCCGCCTGGATCACGCCCGTACCCGGCCGCGCGGACGTCACGCTCGGCGACCCTGCGCTCTTCGACGCGCTGGAGGACCTCATCCGGCCCGAGTACAGGACGCGGCACTACTTCTGGCCACGCGGCGACGACTGGTCCTTCGACTTCGGCGACTCGGACGGGCTTTCGGCCGGTGCGCCCACGCCGGGCGCGCCGGGCGTCGGTGTCGTCGGGCGCGAGCGGCTCGGCCCGTTCGACGTGGCACGGCTGACCGCCACCGACCCGACGGCGCTGAGCGGCCGGCTGGAGAAGAACGGCTTCGAGCTCTCCGACCGGCTGACGGCCGAACTGACGCCGTACATCGAGCAGAAGTGGGAGTACGTCGCCGTCCGGCTCGCCCCCGACACCACGGACGTCAGCGCCGGCGGCCGGGCCCTGGGCGGCGAACTCACCCCGCTCCGGATCAGCTTCGCCAGCGACCGGCTCGTCTACCCGATGCGGCTCTCCCGCCTCGCGCAGACCCCGCAGTCCCTCGGCCTGTACGTCCTCGCCGACCACCGCATGGAACCGCGCGACACCATCGGCGGCTCACGCCCCGAGGTGAGGTTCGCGGGCGAGGTCGAGGGGACGCGGGACGACTCACTCGAAGCCCTCACCGGCGGGCGCCCCGTCTTCCTGACCGCCCTGGACCAGGAGTTCCCCGAGCCGTCGCGGATCGACGGCGACCACGAACTGCGGGCGGTCACCGACACCCCGTACCGGGAAGTGATCTACACCGACCGGCTGCTCACCGTCGGCGACGGGATCCCGGTCTGGCTCCTGACGGTCCTCGGCGTGCTGCTCGCGACGGCCGCCACGGCCGTGGCGGTCCTCCGTGCGCGCGGGCAGGCTGCGGTACGTTCGGCCGCATGACTCAGGATCAATGGACCGCCGTCGACCGCTACTTCACCGACCTGCTCGCCCCGGCGGACGAGGCGCTCGCCGCCACGCTCGCCGACTCCACGGCCGCCGGCCTCCCGGAGATCGCCGTCGCCCCCAACCAGGGCAAGCTCCTGAACCTGCTCATCTCCATGCTGGGCGCGCGCTCGGCCCTGGAGATCGGCACGCTCGGCGGCTACAGCACGATCTGGATGGCCCGGGCGCTGCCCGCCGACGGCCGGATGATCTCGCTCGAACACAACCCGACCCACGCGGACGTGGCCCGCGCCAACCTCGCCCGGGCCGGCCTGGACAAGATCGTCGAGGTCCGCACGGGCTCGGCCCTGGACTCCCTGCCCCAGCTGGAGGCGGAGGGCGCGGGCCCGTTCGACTTCGTCTTCATCGACGCCGACAAGGTGAACAACCCGAACTACGTGGAGTGGGCGCTGCGGCTCTCCCGCCCCGGCTCGGTCATCGTCGTCGACAACGTCGTGCGCGGCGGCGCGGTCCTCGACGCGGAGACGGACGACCCGTCGGTCACCGGCACCCGCGCGATGTTCGAACTGGTCTCCCGCGAGCCCCGCCTGGACGCGACGGCGCTCCAGACGGTCGGCATGAAGGGCTACGACGGCCTGCTGGTCGCCCGGGTCGTGGCCTAGCGCAACGCCCTCGACCACTAGCCCCCGGGACGGGGATGTCTCCAGGCGGACCCCGGGCGTCCGCACGGATGGCCCTCCTGGCGTGCCTCGTCGGCATGGCGTGCTCAGCGTCGCCACAGAGACCACCGCCGAGACGTTGGAGAGGTTCCCATGGCCGTTGTGATGTCCTTGCGTTGGGCCGGAATGACGCCCGAGCAGTACGACGCCGCACGTGACCGGGTGGGGCTGGGAGGAGCAGATGCCCGTGGGTGTGGTCCTGCATGCCGCGTGGTTCGAGGGCGACGGGCTGCATGTGACCGATGTCTGGGAGACCGAGGGACACTGGGACCGCTTCCTTGCCGAGCAGCTCACCCCCGCTTTCCAGGAACTGGGGATTTCGGGCGAGCCGGAGTTCCACATCTTCCCTCTGCACCGGCGCTTCATCGGGCCCGGCGTGAGTTTCCTGAGTCAACCTCTATGCCGCCAGAGGTGTGTCGGCGGCCGTGTTGATCTTGCCGTTGGCTTGGTG